>NZ_JBEZXU010000072.1:0-61415 GCF_040638175.1 Actinoplanes sp. NPDC026670 | reverse complement strand
GCGGGCGGTGGGCGCGGGCGGCGGGCGGTGGGCGCGGGCGGCGGGCGGCTGGGGCTATCCGGCCAGACGGGCGAGAGCCGGCCAGACACTCCAGAGCTGTGGCGTGGGTCCTTCGAGGCCGCCGTGCCCGATCGCCACCGCGAACACGATCATGACCGGGATCAGGGCCAGCGCAGGGGGAATGAGCGCGGCGACGACCGCCAGAGGTCGCCTGCTCAGCGGCCGGAACAGCGCGAACCCGGCGAGCCCTCCGGCCACGGCGCCGGCCAGGGCGCCGACAGTGGATCCGGTCGTCGACCGATAGAAGGTGACCGTCAGCCCGGAACCCTGTTGGACGTAGGCCATCACCAGGTCGCCGCGCTGAGCGTTCCAACCCGGGCAGACGAAGCCGGCGATGTCGCGTGGCTCAGTCCAGCCGTGCGCGGCCGCCCGCTCCCGGGCGATCCGGTCGTCGAGGCAGCCGGTGTCCGCATCCCCGCCGAGACTGACCTCGACGTATCCGGGACCGTACTCCTCGTCGCCGAGCGGCGACCCGTAGAGGTAGTCGCGCCGATCGATCTCAGCCGAGGCCGAGGTCGTGGCCGTGGACTCCGGCAGGATCTCCCGCACGAGTTGCAGCGCCTGATCGTTTCCGGGCAGCGCGCCGGAATCACGGCCGGCCACCCAGGACCCGATGTGGGCGCCGACGATGCCGGCCAGAAGAATCCCGAACGCCATCGCGGAGACTCGTGTCCATCGGCGGGGTTCGGCCATCGCGGGGTGCCACCTTTCACCACCCGGCCGATCGGCGCCGGGTGAGCCCGTGAGCCTAGACGATCTCAGGAGAGGGCTCGGAGGTCGTCCAGCAGTGCGGGCAGGGGTTCGGTGTGGTCGATCGAGGTGAACCAGGTCCACAGTTCGAGGGCGTGGAACATCCGGTACGTGTTGATGCGTTCGGCGCCGAACGGGGGCAGTGGGCCGTACCCCTCGAGCAGCGCGGCCCTTTTGATCGCCGAACCGCTGGTCTCGAACTGGATCGTCTTGGCCAGATCGGCCATCGGGTCCGCGGCCTGGGCGTTCTCGACGTCGATGAAGCCGGTGACCGCCCCCGCGTCGTCGACCAGGACGTTCCCCTCGTGCAGGTCGAGGTGGCACAGGACCGGGCCGGCGCAGGCCGCGAAATACCGGTCGGCGGCCGCCACCCGCCGGGCGACCGCGTCATGGATCCCGGCCGGCCCGCCGGCCTCCCGGAACGCGGCCAGCTGCCGGGCGAACCTCCGCCGCATGTACGTCGTGTTGTCGCCCTCCGGATCCACCACCCCGGTCGCCAGATCCCCGAACCCGGGCAGCCGGATCCGGTGCAGCGCGGCCAGGAAGCGCCCGATCCGCAGATACGCGGCCCGGTCGGTCGCCGGCGACGACGGGCGCTCCCACATCGGTTTCCCCGGCACCATCGTGAACGCCGTCATCGCCCGCGGCAGATCGACGCCCACCACCCGCGGCACCGGGCCGGCTTCGGCGATCAGCCGGTAAACGTACAACTCCTTGGCCTGTTTGGTCCGCCAATCGTCGGTGTAGCGCTTGACGATCAACGGTTCCGCCCCGGCGAGTCGCACTTCAAAGACGGAGTGCAGAGATCCTCCGGTACGCGGTACGACCTCGATGACGACACTGCCGCCGGGCAGCACGCCGTCCAGTGGTGGAACGATCACAGCGCCGAGGATAGGTTGCCGGGCACAGGGGGTCCGGAGCGCGTTCGGCGCCGGTCCGGCGAGTGGCGGTCGGGCCCCGGATCCGAAAGGTCTCTAGGCTGCCGGTCGTGGCACGGGCCAGGATCAGGGACATCGTCGTCGACGACATCAGCTACCGGTGGACCGTCGTCCCGGTCGACCCGGGTCACGTCCGGGTCAAGGTGTGGCGTGACGGGCCTGAGCACGGCGGCGTGCTGGAGGTCGTGGCGGCCTTCGACGATCCGTGGATGAACTACGGGCCGATCATCACCGCGCCGCCGGGCCGGGCCGCCGAGGTTTTCCAACTGGACCCGATCACCCCGGCCGTGGTCGAGGGGATCGTCCGGCAGGCGATCGGCGACGGCTGGCGGACGAACGTCAACGTGACGACCCGGCTGCGGCTGACCCGGGACCGTGGACGCCTGGAAGGTGGGTAGACCCGGTCAGTTGTCGGCCGGCGGCCGGGCGGCGCCGGGGCCGGACGGTCAGGGCGAGAGCTGCGGCGAGGGACAGGCAGCCGAGCAGGAACGGCAACGACAGGGCGGGCTGGCCGAGCCACTCCCACAGCGGATGCCAGCGGAAGTGCGGCTCGCCGGTGTGGTGCACGAGCACCAGCGGTGCGCTGAACAGGATCGGCGCCCACCACAGGAACATGCCGGTGCCGAACAGGAGATTCGCCGATGCCCTGGCCAGCGGCGTGCCGTGTTCGGTCCGCCGGCTCGCCCAGCCGAACAGGCACCAGGCCACCAGGGCTGCCGTCAGGAACCCGGCGATCCCGGCCGGATACACCGTCCACGGTGTCGCCCTGGTCATCGCGATGTCCATCACAGGGGTCGTGTTCGGGCCGTAGAGGTGGATGTCGAGGACGTTGTCGCCGCGCATCGCGTACACCGTGATGTCCGACGGAATCGTCGCCGGATCGCATCGCGGATCGCCGGGAATGCAGTCGTACGAATTGGAGTAGACCGGGCCGCGGGTCTCCCAGCCGGCCGCCGCCAGGCGTTGCCGCAGTTCGTCGAGGGTCCGCGCCCGGTCGCCGGCGGGCAGGCGGTCGAACGACGCGGCGACGGTGGCGAGCGCGTACTCGCCGCCGTCACCGAGCAGCAGGTCGGACGCCGCATCCCAGCTCAGCGGGCTGCCATAGATGACGAACACGGCCGGCGAACCGGCGTCGCCGATGTCACCGGCCGGGTCGCCGGGATAGAGCTGGTGCACGACACCGGCGAGCTCACCGTGGTCGAGCGGACGGGAACCGGCCCAGGCCAGCCACGTGGCGAACGACGCGCCGAACAGGGCACAGGCGAGCGTGCAGACCGTCGCCCACACGACCACGCTGCGGCTGGCCGGCCGCCCGAGCCGGGCCCGCAGGCCGTGGCCGATCAGGTTCAGCGCCAGGCGCGGACCCCGGCGGGCCGGGGCCATGTCACGGACCGTCTCGAGGATCTCCGCCCCGCGCTCGCGACGGTAGTCACGGGGGTAGGCCAGCAGCAGCCAGCGGTGCATCATCGCTCCCTGGGAACGTCGCGTCAGGCGGGGCCGGGGCGCAGCGCCCGGAGCCGTGAGTCGGCGGCGGACGCCAGCTGGCGCAGCCGCTCGGACTGCCGGGCGAGCTCGGCCCGGCCGTCGGCGCGCAGCCGGTAATACCGCCGCAGCCGGCCGTCGACCACCTCTTCGCCGCTCAGCTCGACGAGACCCTGCGCGGTCAGCCGGTCCAGGGCGGTGTAGAGGGTTCCGGGCAGGAGCGCCACCCGCCCACCGGACAGCACTGAGACCTCCTGGACGATCCCATACCCATGACGTGGCTGGTCAGCGAGCGCGGTCAGGATCAGGAACGTCGTCTCGCGCATCTCACTCACCACAGCAACATATATTGTTGATCAATATATGGTCAAGGTTCCTGCCCCCGGGTGGACATCTGCGGCTCGATTCGGACCGCGGGTCGCCACGGGGAAGGGCTGGAGACCCGGGACGGTCTCCAGCCCTTCGTGGGAAGCCCTACAGGTCGGCCGCGCCGGCCGCCGTGGCCTCCTCGACCGCCTCGGTACGGCGTGACTCGGTGCGCTCGGCCGCGTCGCCCTCCCGGGCCACCGCCGCCCGGCGCTGGGCTGCGGCGAGCCCGGCCGTGCCGGCGGCTGCCTGGGTGCTGATCACGCCGCCGCGGATCCGGTTGTCGGCGGCGATCCGGGCGGCCGGGTTGTTGCTGTTCACGGTGAGGGCGCCGTCGATGATGGTGTCCTCGACGCTGACCCCGCCGGTGGTGTTGGTGATGCTGACCTCCCGGCCGAAGTAGCCGCCCGACGCGCAACTGTCGAGCCCGCCGTTCGGCCCGAGCTGCACCCCGCCGAGGTTGCCGGCGAAGGTGGACCGGCCGCGGACCGCGCTGCCGCAGACCACACTGCCGGTGGAGCTGTTCAGCACGGACAGCACCCCGTCGACGAACGAGTCGTGCAGGTCGGTGTAGTAGGTGCCGGTGGTGCTGACCCCGCCGGTCACCTCGCTGCCGCGGTCCAGGCGCACCTCGCCGGCCTGCGAGTTGACCGAGCCGGTGATCGTGGTCGCCTCGGCGAACAGGAAGCTGTCGACCGTGGCGGTGCCCTTCGGCCGTACCGTGACCGGTCCGGTCGAAGCGTCCCGCAGGTAGAGGCCGTAGCCGCCGGCGGCGAGGACCACCGACCCGCCGACCGTGCTGCCGGCGGCGTCGAGGTATCCGTCGGCGGCGACCCGGACGTCGCCGTCGACGCGACCGCCGTCGATGACCAGGTTGGCGCCGGCGGCGACGCTGACGTTTCCGGTGATCACGGTGCCGGTCAGGTCGCAGGACTCGCCGGCCGGGACATACAGATCATTGGGTACGGTGACCGCCCCGCCCGTGCCGATGCAGTAGGTGACCAGCGCGGCCCCGGCCGGCGCGGGGGTGAGCACGACCGTGGCGAGCACGGCGGTGAAGGTAGCGGCGATGAGCCTCATGCTTGTTCTCCTCTGTCCGATGCCGCCGCGGCGCGGACGATGGTCCCCGCCTGCCGCTGGGTGATTTTCCCGGCCGTGACCAGCGTGTTCGTGACGCTTTCGACGTGCCTGACGAACGCGGCGTGGGTGGGGTGGCCGGCCCGTTCGCCGATCAGGTCGTTGATGGTGCAGCCGTTGCCGGTGTCGATGTTGCGGATCCGGGTGTCGTGACCGTCGACGATCACGGTGTCGCGGGTGTCCGAGCCGGGGCAGGCGTCCGCGCCCCGCTCGACGACGGTGAACGCGACCGACTTCTCCGCCGCGGTGTTGCCGGCGTTGTCCGAGGCCCGATAACGCACGGTGTGCGAACCCAAGGTCAAGATCCCGACCGCTTGGGTGTACGCCGTCCAGGCCCCGTCGTCGAGCCGGTATTCGATCGCCTTCAGCCCGGAACCGCCGGTGTCACTGGCGGTGACGGTGACTGTCGCGCTGCCGAGGTAGTTGCCGCCGGTGTCGCGTTCCCCGGTGACGGTGGCCGTGACCTGCGGCGGCGTGGTGTCCTCGACCGGTGGCGCGACGATGGTGAAGCTCGCCATCTGCTCGGCCGCCGTGTTGCCGGCGTTGTCGGTGGCCCGGTAGTGCAGCATGTGCGCCCCCACCGAGCTCACCACGACCGGCGCGCTGTAGACGGTCCACGCGCCGCCGTCGAGCTGGTACTCGATCCGGGCCAACCCGGACCCGCCGGTGTCGGTCGCGGTCAGCGTGGTGGTGGCCGGGCCGACGTAGTTCCCGGCGCTGTCGCGGGCGCCGGTGGTCTGCCCGGACACCACCGGGGGAGTGGTGTCCTGCGGCTGGGCGGCGACCACCCGGAACGCCACCGACCCGGGCTGTGACGTGTTCCCGGCGTTGTCGGTCGCCCGGAACTGCACCGAGTAGTCGCCGGCCGTGGTGATCGGGACCGGTGCGGCGTACGGCTGCCAGCTCGTGTCGTTGATCTGGTATTCGATGGTGCGGACCCCGGAGCCGGCGTCGTTCGCGGTGACGGTGACGGTCGCCGATCCGAGGTAGGCGCCCTGGGCGTCGCGGCTGCCGGACACCTGTGCCGTGGCGGTCGGCGCGGTGGTGTCCGGATCGGGGTTGCCCGAGGTGACGGTCAGCTCACCGACCATCGTGCTGTGCCCGGGGATGGTGCAGAAGTACCGGTACTTGCCGGGCGTCAGGGTGACGGTCGCGGTGTGCCGGCCGTTGCTGGTGTCGAACGGGCTGGCCAGGATGTTGAGGTTGACGTCGTGGTTGTAGCCGTCGGTGCTGGTGTCGAAGGTCAGCGTGTGCGGCATGCCGGTGGTGTTGCCGGTGGCCGCGCTGTTCTCCCAGACGATCGTGGTCTCCCCGGCGACGGCGGTGGCCGGGGCGGACCGGTAGGCGGTGATGTCGTCGCCCGCGGTCCAGGTCAGGGTCTGTGCGGCCGCGGCCGCCGGTGGGGTGGCGCCGGCGAGCACCGCGAGCAGCAGCGCGACGATCAGCGCCGCTCCCGCTTGCAGGCGTGGGATGGTTCGGTTCACGGCTTCTTCCTGTCTGTGCTCAGAGGGCGCGCACCCGGATGTTGCGGAACTCCATGAGGTCGGCGTCGCCGTGGTTCTGCAGCCCGATGTGCCCGCGCAGGAACTGCCGCAGGTCGGTGGCCGGGTCGCCGGCCCGTGACGACTGCTTGCCGGGCGTGTTGTCGAACTCGTTGATGACCACGCCGTTGCGCAGGATCGTGTAGTGCTGCCCGACGACCCGTACCTCGTAGTCGTTCCACTGGTTCTTCGGGGTGACGCGGGCGTCGGCCAGGGTCACCGGGTCGAAGTTGTAGATCGAGCCGGTCTTCTGCGGTTCGCCGGTGTCACCGTCGTAGAGCTGGATCTCGTGTCCGCAGTAGATGGCCACCCACGCCTGGGAGGTGCGCGCCGATCCGACCGTCCCGCAGCTGCCGGCCGGGCGGTCGGCGAGCGGGATCCGCGGGTCGGGGAACCTGGTGAACACGCCGCTGTTGGCCCTCGTGGTGCCGGCCGCGACGTCCTTGAACTGGAGTTTCAGCGAGAAGTCGGCCAGTTCCCGGGTGTGCCAGAGCATGCCCAGGCCACCTGACGGGCGCAGCGACCCGTCCGGCCGGATGGTGAACTGCCCGCTCGGCGCCTGCTGCCAGCCGGCCAGCGAGGACGCGGTGCCGTCGAACAGCGGGTCGTATCCGGTGTGACCGGGCCGGCCGATCGGCGTGGCGGCCGCCGCACGGGTCAGCACGCCCGCCTGCCGGGCGTCGTAGTGGTCGCGGGCGACCGCGGTGACGTGCCTGACGAAACCGTCGTGGTCGGGCCAGGTGCTCTCGTCGTCGATCAGGTCGTTGACCGTGCAGCCGCCGCCCACCGCCTTGCTGGGCACCCCGGTGTCGGAGCCGTCGAGCCAGACGTTCGTCCTGGTGTCCGGCACCGCGCAGCCGACGTCCACGCTGACCTGGGTGGTGACGGTCTCGCCGTCGGCGTAGGTGACGGTGTGCCGGGCCGTGTACGCGCCCACCGCGGCGTAGACGTGCTGCGGGTCGGCCAGGGTGGACGAGGCGCCGTCGCCGAACTCCCAGCGGTGGCTCACCCCGCCGGACTTCGAGCCGGTGAAGGCGTACGTCAGCGGCTTGTTCTGCACCGCGACCGAGGTGGCCTGCGGCGCCGGGCTGGCCGGGCCGCCGGTGTAGGTCACCCGCAGCAGCTTCTGTGCCGCGTGCAGGCTGAAGAAGCCGCCGCCGTAGTCGAGCAGGTAGAGCGCCCCGTCCGGGCCGAACTTGGCGTCCATCCAGCTCATCAGCCGGTTGTCGGCGTTGCCGCCGGGCAGGATGGCGCGCAGCGTCTCCCCGAACAGCGGCGGCTTCTGCTGCGGCACCCCGGCCGGGTCGACGGTGATCGCGACGCGGTTGGCGGCGTTCGACTGGTCGCCGATGAACCACTTGTCGTCCCAGTAGACCGGCCACTTCACCGTGCTGGCCGGGTCGGCCAGGTCGTGGTGGTAGGTCGGGCCGGACATGATCGCCTGGCCGCCGCCGCGCAGGTACGGCTGGGTGTAGACGGCGTCCGCGTTGACGTAGTTCGGGATGCCGCTGCCGTCGGCGCGGGGCGGGAAGACCGGGCCGCCACCGCCGGGCGCGTACCAGATCATGTTGTCCCGGGCCGGCGGGATGTCGGTCAGGCCGGTGTTGCGCGGCGAGTTGTTCTTCAGGTTGTTGCAGTCGTACCAGCCGGTGAGCTGGGTGGCGTCGGTGGTGCTGCGGTCCCGGTACGGTTGCCGGTTGCCCATGCAGTACGGCCAGCCCTGGTTGCCGGCCGAGGTGATGATGGTGGCCGTCTCGTACTTGGCCGGGCCGAGCTCGGGGCTCGGGTTGGTGGCGTCCGGGCCGACCCAGCCGGCGGTGAGCCAGTCGGTCTCCGGGTCGATCTGCAGGCGGGCGATGTTGCGTACGCCCATCACGTAGATCTCCGGCCGGGTCTTCTCGGTGCCCGGCGGGAACAGATTGCCCGGCGGGATGGTGTAGGTGCCGTCCGCTTCCGGGTGGATACGGATGATCTTCCCGGCCAGGTCGTTGGTGTTGCCGGAGGTCCGGCGCGCGTCCTGGAACGAGATGCCGGCGAACTCCTGGGTCCAGTTGTTGCCGGAGTAGCCGGACGAGCCCTCGGACGAGTTGTTGTCGCCGGAGCCGATGTAGAGGTTGCCGGCTTTGTCGAAGGCCATCCCGCCGCCGGCGTGGCAGCAGCTGTGGATCTGCACCGGGAACCGCAGCAGATCCTTGCGGGTGGCCTGGTCGATGGTCTGCGCGGCGTGGTCGTAGGTGAACCGGCTGACGGTCCGGTCACCGACCCGTTTGGTGCGGTCGACCGAGTCGTGCGGCATCCAGTAGACGTAGAGCCAGCCGTTCTCGGCGAACTTCGGGTCCGGCACGATGCCGAGCAGGCCCTCCTCGTTCTTGACCAGCTCGGTGCCACTGCCCCGGTTGCCCATCACGGGCAGCGTGGTCAGCAGTTTCACCTGCTTGGTGCGCGGGTTCCAGGAGTGGATGGTGCCGCAGCCGAGGCCCACCTTCGGGTCGTCCCAGCTGACCACCGGCCCGGTCGGGCAGGCGGCCTTGCCGACGTAGAAGACGGTGCCGTCGGCGGCGATGGTCAGGCCGTGCGGCTCGCCGATCTGGTCCAGCTGCCCGGTCTGGTTGGCCACGGTCAGCCGCTCGACCTTGTAGTTGGCGGCGACGGTGGCCTGGCAGTCACCGCGCACGATGCCGGAGGCCCACTTCAGGGCGCCGGTCAGGTGCTTGCGGAAGGCGTCCTCGTCGTAGCTGCCGGCGGTGTGGCCCATGCCGGTGTAGAAGGACCGGCCGCCGTCGTAGTCACGGCACCAGGAGACCGGGTGGAACGCGCCGTTCGCGCTGGTCCCGGCGTTGTAGTGGCGTTCCTCGACCTGCGCCACGGTGTGCACCGTGCCGAGCGGGTTCGGGTCCCAGTTGTACCAGCGGTCCGACCTGGTGATCGTGCGCGGCAGGCCCGCCGTGGACGGGTGCCGGGTGTCCAGCACGTCGACGACCGCCTGGTTGACCGCGGGCGGCGGCGGGACCACGGCCTCGGCGGTGAACAGCCGCAGGTTCGCCAGCTGGATCAGCGGCTCGCCACTGTTGGCGGTGACGTCCAGTTTGAAGAACCGGAAGTTCTGCGGCGCGGCCAGGTCGAACCGGCGGGTCTGGAACCGGTCCGGGAAGCTCTGCCCGGTCCGCTTGTCGACCTCGGTCCAGGTCTGCCCGTCGGCGGACGCCTGCAACGTCCAGTCCTTCGGGTCCCGGCCGGGGAAGTCGTTGGCCGACGTCAGCGCGTACCCGGTGATCGCCTTCGCGGCGGCCAGCTCGTAGGTGACCCAGCCGGTCGCGGTGCGGACCAGCCATTTCGTCGCGTTGTCGGCGTCGGTGAGCTTCTCCTTGGTCTCGTTGGGCGGGTTCTCGCCGCTCGCGGTGACCTTGCTGACCGGCTCGGCGGCCGGGATCGAGCCGGCCGGGCGGGTGCCGATCAGGCCGGTGAACCAGGTCGAGTCCAGCTGGGCCTTGGCCGCATCGGCGATGCCGACGAAACCTCCACCCCCTCTGATGTACGACTGGAGCGCGCCCTCCTGATCACGGGTGAGGTCGGCGCCGGCCGCCGACAGGAAGACCACCGCCCGGTGCGCGGCCAGCCCGGACGGGGTGAACACGGCCGGGTCGGTGGACTCGGTGACGGTCAGCCCGGCCGGCTCGGCGAGCGCGTCGATGGTGGCGGTGGCCTTGGCGACCGGGTCGTCCTGGCTGGTGGCCGCGCCGTGGAAGACCAGCACCGACTGCTGCGGTGCGGCCGCGGGCGCCGCCGCGGCGACGGGTGCGGTGGTGACCTGGGCTGATCCGGTGAGGACGAGGAGTGCCGCGGTGGCGGCGGTCAGCGTTCGCCGTACCGGATGATGGATTTTTGCTCTCATGCGCCGTGCCCCCCATGATCGTCGGTGCGTTGCGACGTGGTGGTGTGTGCGTGGCCCTGGAAGCGGTGGATCGCCTCCTCGGCGCCGGGCGGCATGCTGCCGTCCGCGTTGCGGACCAGGAAGATCCCGGACATCCCGCCGTCCGAGTGGTTCTGCACGTGGCAGTGGTACATCCAGGCGCCGGGGCCGACGCCCTCGCCGGCGATCACCTGGAAACCGAACGAGCTGCCCGGGTTGAGGTCCTTGTTGTCGATCGTCGGGCTGGGGTCGCTGACGCTCTCCAACATGCCGGTGCGATTGTCGACCCAGCGGTGCGCGTGCAGGTGGAAGGTGTGGAACAGGTTGCCGTGGCCGATGGCGACCCACTCCACCCGCTCGCCGAGGTTCGCCTCGAACATCGGCGTGTTCGGGGCGGCCTTGTTGTTGATCGTCATGTCGTGGAAGACCACGGTGAACTGCTTGTCCGGCAGGATGTCGCCGCGCCTGCGCACGATCAGGCCGCCGTAGAGGCCCTTGGCCACGCCGCCGGTGCCGTGGTCGGTGCCCATCGCGTGGTCGTGGTAATGCCAGTAGCCGGCGCTGCCGGGCATGAACCGCCGGCCGGCGGCCGCGAACATCTCCCGTGACCGCCACACGTAGGTGCGGATCTCGCCCGGGTTGTTGTACGACTCGTGCAGCGGGCTGCCGTCCGAGGTGGTGCTGTAGTCGACGCCGTGCGCATGGATGGACAGCCGCTGGTTGGTGGTGTTGACCAGCGTGATCTCGAGGGTGTCGCCCTCGTACATCTCGAGCAGCGGGCCGGGCACGGTGGCCTGTCCCGGCGCCAGCCCGTATCCGAAGAGCCCGCCCGGCAGGGCTTCGGCCCAGATGGTGATCCTCCTGGTCGCCCCCGCGTTCGCCGCGCTGCCGGTCAGTGCCACGGCCGCCCCGATGGCGGGCACGGCGAGACCGACGGCGCCGGTGGCGAGCACGGCCCGGCGGGAGAGGACGGCGTCGTCCATGCGTCTCCTTCCACTCGTGAGACGGCAGCACGACATCACGGAGTGTCGCGGTAGGTCGTCCCACCGGACACGCCGTCGATAGGGGAGGGTGATGTCGAGGTGTCGCTCAGGAAATCCATAACTTTCGCTGGATGGCACCAAGCTATGCGTCGTATAGACGAAAGTAAAGGTCCCTAAGCGATAAGTCCGCCGGTTCGTTGCCGGAGTCTTCGCACTTCAGGGGGCATCGGCCGGGCCTGTGGACCGTCGAGCGGTGTTCGATCCGCGAGCGCGATGTTTGTTTCGATGACGTTGCGTCAATACAAGATCAGGCCGCGCGTCATCAGTGATGATCGATCGCTCACGGCCTCGCCTGCGGTTCGTCCCCATGGGAGCGATACCATCGAATATGACGATGAGTAATCACGCGGCGTGTGATCGCGGCCCGGCGAACATGAAAAGGTCCCGCGGCCGCCCCCCTCGGCTTCCGCGGGACCCAGTCGGTGTTGTTGCCGCAACACCGGAACTTCAGGTTCTTCAATGAAGTTCAGGTTAGGTGCCTGTAGTTGGATGAAGCAAGGTTGAGTCTCGGTTTCACTCACGCTCCAGCACGGTGTTCCGCATTGAGCGCAGAGTTTCCGGTTACCTACTGGTCGTAGGGGAAGCGCTTCCCCTAGGCTCTACGGATTGTCTGAAGTTCAGTGAAGGATTCACTCATGCAGCCGGGAGTGCCCGAAAGCGCGCGCCTCGCTCGGCGTCTGCGCAGCTTGCGGACCGAGCACTGGCCGGACCTGAAGGTCACACAGCTCCAGATCGCCGAGGCGCTCGGCGGGGAGCACGGTCCGCTGAGCCTGTCGCTGATCTCCTCGTGGGAGTCGACCCGCAATCCGGCGCTGCCACCGGCGAGCCGGCTTGCCGGATATGCGATGTTCTTCGCCACCCGCCGAACGGTGGAGGCCAGCCCGGCCCGGCTGCTCGGTGAGCACGACCTGACCGAGGACGAACGGCACGAGCGGGACCGGCTGCACGCCGAGCTGTTCGAGATGCGCTTCGTCGACGGCGGGTCCACCGAGCTGGACCCGCCCGGCTCGTCGCAGTCCGGCGCGGCCTCCGGCGTGGTCGGCAGCGGCACCTGGTTCTTCCCGGACCACCGGCCGATCGTCATCGTCAGCGGGAGCCTGCCCCGGCGGATCCGGGAGCGGATGCCGTTCACCGACACCAAGGACCCCGACTACGTCCGCTCCTACAGCCTGGCCGACCTCGACGCGCTGCTCGAGGTGCACGGGCACATCCGGGCGGTGAACCCGGAGACCGAGGTCCGGATCTGCCGGTCCGAGGAGATGGAGGAGGACGACTTCACCTCCCATCTCGTGCTGATCGGCGGCGTCGACTGGAACGCGGTGAACCGCGACATCGTCCGGCGGCTCGGTCTGCCGGTCCGCCAGCAGGCCCGGCCGCACGACGACGACCCCGGCTTCTTCACGGCGGGCGAGGGAGGGGTCTTCGAGCCACTGCTCGATACGTCGAACGGAATGCTGCTGGAGGACGTCGCGCACTTCTTCCGTGGGAAAAGCCCGTACAACTCTCGACGAACAGTGACATTGTGTAATGGCATGTACGGGCGCGGAACGTATGGCGCGGTCCGCGCGTTGACCGATGCGAAGTTCCGGGATCGAAACGAGAATTTCATCCGGCGGCGCTTCCCGGACGCTTCCGCGTTCAGCATCCTGATGCGCGTCCGGATCAACCCGAACGGAACCGTGGTGACGCCCGACTGGACGCAGGATGATGAACGGCTGCACGAGTGGCCGTCCGTGATCGAGGCATGAGCCGGGTCGGTCACCACAACTCCCACCGCGGCCTGATCCAGGCGCCCGGGCCGGTCGACGGCCGTGCCCCGGTCGACGCGATCATCGTCCCCAGCAGCCGCCCCGAGTTCGCGCTCGTCGAGGCCGGCCGTCTGGCCGCTGTTCTGGACGCCACCCTGCTGGTGCTGTGCAGCGGGTGGTCCCGGGCCCGTGCCGTGCCGGACCGGCTCGCGCGCCTGTCGACGCTCCAGGTGGTCGCGGTCGACTTCCCGGCGGCCGGGGCGCCATACCTGCCGGTTCTGGAGACGTCGACCGTGCTCGGCCGGTCGCACCTGCAACGCAAGGCCGACACCAGCGCCAAACGCAACCTCGGGCTGGCGCTGGCCCGGATGTCCGGGTGGCACAACGTGGTCTTCCTCGACGACGACATCGTCGTGCCGGACGCGGCCGACCTGGAACGGGCGGCCGCGCTGCTCGACGTGCACGACGGCGTCGGCCTGCGGCTGGGCGGCTTCCCGGACAACTCGGTCGTCTGTCACGCCAACCGGGAGACCGGCGAGAAGCAGGACACCTTCGTCGGCGGGGGCGCCCTGGCGGTGCCGGCCGGCCGGATCGACTCGTTCTTCCCGGAGATCTACAACGAGGACTGGTTCTTCCTGCTCGGTGACACCGCGTTGCGACCGGTCAGTCAGGTCGGCCACGCGCTGCAACGCTCGTACGACCCGTTCTCCGACCCGGACCGGGCCCGTGCCGAGGAGTTCGGCGACGTGCTGGCCGAGGGGATCTTCGCCCGGCTCGACCAGCGCCAGCCGATCGCCGCGGAGACCGGCTACTGGGGTGACTTCCTCGCGGCGCGGCTCGGCCTGATCGAACGGATCGAGAAACGGATCGGCCCGGACACGCCGAAAGGCGTCGCGATGCGGCGGGCGCTGCACGCGGCCAAGGGCCGGCTGCGGTCCATCCGGCCGATCGACTGTGTCCGCTACATCGAGGCCTGGCAGAACGACCGCAAGACCTGGCGCGACTTCATCGGCGACCTCGCGCCGAACGTCGGGCTCGACACCGCGGTGGGCGCCTTCGGCCTGCGCAGCTTCACGTCGGAGCCTCGGGGTCGGCGCCGGTCAAAGCCGGAGCGAACAGCGCCACGGCCAGCACTAGCGGCAACATTGCCGCAATCGCCGACTCCAGCCCGGCGGAGTGCGCCAGCCGTCCGATGACGAATGGGCCGGCCACGCTGGCGCTGTACCCGACGGCGGTCATCGTCGCGACCGCCGACGGCGCGGCGAGGTTGCCGGTCGCGCTCAGGGCGGCCGGGAACACCCAGCAGATCCCCACGCCCCAGCCCAGCGCCCCCAGGTGCAGCCACGACCCGGTGGGCCCGGCGACGACCAGGACGATGCTCAGGCCGGTGACCACCGCGCCGGTGCGGACCAGGCCCACCGCGCCGAAGTGCCGGTGCGGGCGGTCCGCGATCAGCCGGCCGGCCGCCATCGCGGACACGAACACGGTGTACCAGAGGGCGGCTCCGGCGTGGCTCAGCTGCCGTTCCTGGTGCAGGTAGACGGCCAGCCAGTCACCGGCGGCGCCCTCCACCACGGCGCCGCAGAACAGCAGCGTGCCGATCGCCGCCAGCCGCCGCACCGGTGACCGGCGGGCCGTGCCCATGGCGTCCGGCGGGCCGGTCTTCGGCTCCCCGAACGCGGAGACGCCGGCGGCACAGAGCGCGGCGGTGCCCAGCAGGACCACCGACAGATGCGGGAGCAGGCCGATCGACAGCGCCGCGGCGGCCGCGCCCAACCCGGCGGCGGCCATGCTGCCGATGCTCCACCAGCCGTGGCAGCGGCTCATCAGGTGTGTGCCGTGATCCCGTTCCAGGGCGGACGCCTGCATGTTCATGCCGGCGTCCCAGATCCCGCCGCCGACGCCGATGGCGAGCATCGCCGCGGTCAGCGCCGCCGGCGAATCCGCCACCGCGATCATCAGCAGGGCCGACATGGTCAGCGCGAACCCGGCGGTGACGACCGGCCGGTGACCGAGGCGGGTGGCGGCGAACCCGGTCAGCGCCATCGCGGCGAGCGTGCCGACACCCAGCATGGCCAGGCCGGCGCTCAGGCGTACGACATCGGTGTGGGTTTGATCGAGAATCGCGGGAAGCCGGGACATCCAGGAGGCCTGCGTCGCACCACTGCCGGCGAACACGAGACTGATGGCCCGAGTCGGCCGCACTGGTCACCCCCGCCGATGACTGTACTGGCGAGTATCGCTCCACGTCGATCCGTTGCGGGATGGGAAACAGGCTATCCTCCTAGGATGCTGTAGCGGGTGTGAGTGCGGTCGTATTCTCAACTCGCGCCGCGGTCCACCGTCGCCGGCGCCTGCCTACGGAAGGGCGAATCATGCGGATCACCGTGCTGGGTGCCGGGTCGTGGGGGACCACGGTCGCTTCTGTCCTCACCCGCCGGGATCATGAGTCGCTCATCTGGGCGCGAAATCCGGAGACCGCTGAGGAGATCAACGCCAAACACGTCAACGAGCGCTACCTGGCCGGCTTCCCGCTGCCGAACCGGCTCCGGGCGACCTCCGACCTGGCCGAAGCCGCCGCGCACGCCGAGCTGCTCGTCGTCGGGGTGCCGACCGGGGCGTTCCGGGACACCCTCGTTCAGGTCCGGCCGTCGCTGCACCCGTGGATCCCGGTGGTCAGCCTCAGCAAAGGCCTCGAACGGGACTCGCTGCTGCGGATGACCGAGGTGATCAAGGAGGTGCTGCCGGGACATCCGGCGGCCGCGCTCACCGGGCCCAACCTGGCCAAGGAGATCATGGCCGGGATGGCGGCCGCCACCGTCATCGCGACCGAGGACCTGACCGTCGCCAGCGAGATCCAGCGGGTGTTCCGGCGCGGGCTGCTGCGCGTCTACACCAACCACGACGTGATCGGCTGCGAGGTCGGCGGAGCGCTGAAGAACGTCGTCGCCATCGCCACCGGCATCGCCCAGGGGCTCGGCGTCGGCGACAACACCCGGGCCGGGGTGATCTCCCGCGGGCTGGCCGAACTCACCACGCTCGCGGTCGCGATGGGCGGCGAGCCGAGCACGCTCGCCGGGCTGGCCGGCATGGGCGACCTGGTGGCGACGTGCATCAGCCCGCACAGCCGTAACCGGCACGTCGGCGAGCAACTCGGCCGGGGCCGGACCCTGGAGGAGATCCTGGCCGAGATGGGCCAGGTGGCCGAGGGCGTCAAGACAGTGCATGCGGCGGTTCAGCTGGCCGACCGGCACGGGCTGGCGATGCCGATCACGCGTACGATCCACCGCGTCATCACCGGTGACATCACGGCGGTGCGCGCGTACGACGGGTTGTTGCGGTCGCATCCGGCGGGCCACGAGTCCGAACCGGGCTGACCGGCGCATCTCGCGTCGGACCGCGCGCCACCACGCTGCCGGGCCCTTCGGTCCGCGTGGCCACCCGCGGTCCGATTCGAGCCGCACGTCACCACGTATCTCGCGGATGTCGCCGGGGGTGGCTGGTGGCGGTAGACGTGATGAAGCGCGGCCGGACGATGTCCGGCCGCGCTCGATCTAGGGTCAGGCCCGGCCGAAGACCTGGGTCCAGTACGGGGTGCCGTCGGCCTTGGTGGCCAGGCCGACGCCGATGGCGATGCTCTGGCAGTTGAGGATGTTGGCCCGGTGTCCGGGGCTGTTCATCCAGCCGGTGACGACGTCCTGCGGAGTGCGGTAGCCGTAGGCGATGTTCTCGCCGGAGGGCGCGGTGTAGCCGGCCCGGCTGGCGCGGGTGACGAAGTTGCTGCCGTCGGAGCCGGTGTGGCTGAAGAAGTTGTTGGTGACCATGTCGGTGCTGTGGGCGCGGGCGGCGGTGGTGAGCCGGTCGTCGGTGCGGGCGGCGGCGCAGCCGTTGGCGGTGCGCTGGGCGTTGGTCAGGGTGATGACCTGCGCCTCGTAGGCGGCGGCGCCGGTCGGGGCGCTGGTGGTCGGCGCGGTGGTGGGCGTCTTGGTCGTCGGGGCCGTGGTGGGGGCCTTGGTGGTGGGTGCGGTGGTGGGCGCCTTGGTTGCCGGCGGCGTGGTCGGCGCGGTGGTCGGGGCCTTGGTCGCCGGTGCGGTGGTGGGGGCCTTGGTGGCCGGGGTGGTCGGGGTCTTGGTCACGGGTGTGGTGGGGGCGGCCGGGGCGATGGCGGCCAGGGCGGCGACCGGGTTGATGCGGCCGTTGCCGAAGTCGTTGTCGAAGCCGGGCGTGCCGAGGTCGGTGGCGGTCTTCTCCAGCGTGGTCTCGATCTGGTCCGGGGTGAGCGCCGGGTTGGCGCTCTTGAGCAGTGCGGCGACCGCCGCGACGTGCGGTGACGCCATCGAGGTGCCGCTCATGGTCTTGTAGCCGCCGCGGCTGGTCGGGTAGGTGCTCAGGATGTTGGTGCCGGGGGCGGCGACGTCGGCGTAGTTGCCGGCGGTGGAGTAGGTGGCGACGCGGTCGTTGGAGTCGGTGGCGGCGACGCCGATGACTCCGGTGTCGGCGGCCGGGTAGGAGGTCGGGCTTCCGGAGGTACGGGAGTTGCCCATCGCGGCGATGACGGTGACGCCCTTGCTGCGGGCGTAGTTGATGGCGTTGGTGACCGCGGTGACCTTCTGGGTCGATCCGAGGGACATGTTGAGGATCTTGGCGCCGTGGTCGGTGGCCCAGATGATGCCTTCGGCGGCGTCGGACATGTTGCCGCTGCCGTTGGCGCCGAGCACCTTGACCGGGAGGATCTTGACGTTGGGGGCCATGCCGGCGATGCCGACGGCGTTGCCGGTGACGGCGGCGATGGTGCCGGCGACGTGGGTGCCGTGGCCGTGGGCGTCGGTGGTGGGGCCGGCGGTGTCGGTGGTGGCGTCGTAGCCGCTGAGCACGTTGGCGGCGAGGTCCGGGTGGCGGGAGTCGACGCCGCTGTCGATGACGGCGACGGTGACGCCGGCGCCTGTCGACTTCTTCCAGGCCTCGTCGGCCTTGAGGGTGGTGAGGCTCCACTGCTGGGTGCGGCTGGGGTCGGTGCCGGTGGGCGCGTCGTAGGCGTACATCGGCGCGTCGACCTCGACGCTCACGGCGTCGTCGGTGCGCTGGCCGTCCTCGACGAGGCGGGTGGCGGCCTGCTTGTCGGTGGCCTCCTTGACGGTGACGACCGGGCGGCCGTCGGCGCCGACGGTGGTGGTGACGACGCGGGCCGGTTTGTCGGCCGAGACGGTGGCCGGGAGCAGCTGGTCGGGGCTGGTGGTCAGGCCGTAGGTGACGGGCTCCCAGCCGGCCGAGCCGGTCGGCAGGGCGACGGCGCCGATGGCGGTGAACACACCGGCCGCGGCGGCGGCGATGACATACCTACGGATCTGAACCTTCAAGATGACGTCCTTCCCCCGAATGACTGACAGGACCCAGATTGCGGGGGAGGGGTTGTGACTTGAGATATCGGCCGGGTGCGCTCCGGTAGCGGTGGTCCGGGGCGTTAGGGTCGGGGTCGTGTCGGCGCCTGGGGACGTGTCACCGGAGATTCTGGAGCGGTTGCGGCCGATCTGTGGCGGGCTGCCGGAGACGTATGAGGAGCCGGCGTGGATCGGTGTGCGGTGGCGGATCCGGGCGCGGACGGTGGCGCACGTGTATACGCCGGAGCCGGGCCGGCATCGGGTTTATGCGCATCTGACGGGGGCGGCGACGGTGATGACGTTCCGGGCGCCGCTGGAGGATCTGCACGGTCTGACGGCCGGTGGGTTTCCGTTCTTCCGCGCCGGCTGGGGTCGTAATGTCGTCGCGGTGGTGCTGGGGGAGCACACCGACTGGGTGGAGATCGCTGAGCTGGTGACCGACAGTTATTGCGAGATGGCCCCGAAATTCCTGGTCCGGCGGGTGGTGGAGGAGAGGCATGTTCGTTGAGGGTGAGCCGCGGCCGGTGTGGGAGCGGGTGCCGGTGGAGGCGGCGGGTCACGACCTCGGTGAGATCAGCCAGGACAGTGTGTATCTGGAGGATCTGTACGGTGCGGAGCCGGAGTATCTGTTCGTCCATCGTGGTGATGTGACGGTCGACGGGCCGCTGGTCGCCGAGGACGACTGGGGTGACGAGATCAGCACGCTGTATGTCGTCGAGGGTGACCTGACCGTGAACGGTCCGGCGGTGTTCCGCAACATGGACAGCAACACGGCGTTGTATGTGACCGGGTCCATGCGGGTGCGGGATCTGGCGTGTTTCTGGCATGGGCAGTTGTTCGTCGGTGGCGCGCTGGTGGTGGCGGGGTTGTTGTTCACCGATTTCGATGATGCGGGGCATCTGGTGGCGCACGGTCCGGTGACGGCTGGGGCGTGGATCGAGGCCGGTGGGCGGGGTGCGATCTATTTTCCCGAGGTGCCGGGTGGGCGGCTGATCGGGGCGGCCGGCAACCCGTATTTCGGTGCGGGTGTGGTGGTGGAGGAGTTCGCGGACGCCGTGGTCGCCGAGTTCCTCGACGAGCACGGCCGTCCGGTGCGGGATGCGGTGGAGAAGGCGCTGCTGGAGGGGCGGTCGCCGGTCCGGGCCGGGTGAGTCAGGCCGATCCGCTGCACAGGGCGGAGGCGTAGCGGCCTTCAGCGGTGGTGCTGGCGAGTACCTTGCCGTCGACGGTGATGGTGCAGGTCATGGGTCCGGCGTCGCCGCCGCCTTTGCGCTGGGCGTCGAGGATGAGTGGTTTGCGCTGGTCGCCGGCGGTGAAGGTGGTGCGCCAGGGCAGTGGGATGCCGTTGCGGCGGATGATCTGGCCGTCCTGGTCGGTGTAGGCGATGCTGCCGGTGTTCTTGGCGCCGCTGGCGGTGATCTCGTAGACGACCTGTAGTGCTGCGGGTGTGGGCGAGGGCGCGGCTGAGGTGGTGGCCGGCGGGTTGGCTGCGGGCTGGACCGCGGTGGTGGTCTTGGCAGCGGTCGGGCGGGGCCCGGCGGTGTTGCTGTCGTTGTCGTCGTCGGATCCGAACTGGTCGATGGCGAGGCGTCCGGCGATCAGCACCGCGATGACGGCGAGGACCGCGACGAGCAGGCGGCGGCCCCGGCGGCGGCCGGGGCGGGGCTGCTGGTACCAGTCGGGGTACGGCGCCATCTTCGTGACGTCCGGTGGTGGGGGTGTGGGGGCGTCGCTGAAGGCGGAGGTGGGCGCCTCGGTCAGCCAGGGGTCGGCGGGGGAGGTGCGCCGTGCTTCGTCCTGGGTGGAACCGTCGTCATCGAGACTGGTCACGCTGTTGAGGCTAGGCCCGGCGTGCAACGGCGAGGGGTCAGGGCGCCGGGCGGGCTTTCTGCGGGTAGATGGTCTCGTGGCGGGCCAGCATGGCGACGTACTCGCCGATCTTGCGTTCGCGGGTCTCGGCGCGTTTGACCGCGTTGAGCCGGTGGACGAACGCGACCAGGTTGGTGCGGGTGAGCACGTCGAACATCGCCTGGGCGGCCGGGACGGCGGCGATCGCGGCGGCGAGATCGTCGGGGACGACGGTCTCCGACACCGGGGGGTAGGCGGCGGCCCACCGGCCGTCGGCTTTTGCGGCGTCGACGGCGGCGCGGCCGGCCGGGTACATCAGGCCGGCCGCTTCGAGGCGGGTGATGTGTTCGACGTTGCGCTGGGACCAGGAGCTGCGGGCGCGGCGCGGGGTGTAGCGGATCCAGGAGGACTGTTCGTCGCGGCGGCGGGCCTGGCCGTCGATCCAGCCGAAGCAGAGTGCCTCGTCGACGGCCTGTTGCCAGGTGAGGGTGGTGACCGTGCCGCCTTTCTTGGTCAGTGCCAGCCACACCCCGTCGGAGGTTTCGTGGTTGTCGAGCAGCCAGGCGCGCAGTGCCGCGGCGTCGGTGACGATCAGTTCGTCGAGTTCGGCCTTCCCCATAGCGGGCAGGTTAGCGCCCTCGGGCCGGGCGGTGGGTGGCGTGTCAGGCGGGGACGCGTGAGGTGTTCACGCATTCGGCGACGTCCAGCACCAGCAGCAGCCTGCCTTCGATCTTGTACGCGCCGGTGACCAGCGCGCGGGATGGGCCGGTCAGGGTCGCCGGTGGCTCCTCGAACAGCTGCTCGTCGAGGTAGGCGACCTGTCCGATACGGTCCACGAGCAGGCTCACCGGCTCGCCGGCGTACCTGACGATGACGTTCATGACCAGGCCGGACATGTCTCGGCGCGGCAGCCCGAACTGTACCCGCAGGTCGACTGCGGCGATCACCTGTCCGCGCAGGTTGAACAGGCCGCCGACGGCGTTCGGGGCCATCGGGACCGGCGTGTACTCGCTGTACGACAGGACTTCCTGGACGGCGTCGACGTCCACGCCGAAGAACTGGCCGGCGACCTCGAAGGTGACGAACTGGCGACTCGACATGCGCAACTCCTGGGATGGTGCCCGCCGAGGGCCGGGTGGCGACGGATCATCTGGAATATCGGACGGACGGGCACCCGGCCAAGGAATCCGGCGGATCCTTCTGGGAGTTGGGCATCGCGGTGCCAGTGGTGGCGCAGCTACGGCGCCGTGTTCAGGTAGGTGACGCCGGTCAGGTTCTCGGCGGCCGCCCACAGCCGGCGCCCGACGGCCGGGTCGGCGGCCTCGCGGCTGAGTTTGGCGTCGGCGACCGGGCCGCGGGTTTCGGCGAGCCCGGCCGGGCCGAGGAACGTGCCGCCGCCGATGCCGGGCCGGGTGGCGGCCCGCAGTTGTGGGAGCGCGCCCTGTTCGACCGGCTGGGTGGCGAGCAGCCCGAGCCGGGCGATCAGCTGTCCGGCGCGGCCGCGGTGCTGCCAGGCGCGTGGGGTGAGGTTGGTGCGGGTGAGGCCGGGGTGGGCCAGCACCGAGATCACCGGGGAGGCGGTGGCGCGCAGGCGGCGGTCCAGTTCGACGCCGAAGACGGTGGTGGCGAGTTTGGATCGGCCGTAGGCGGTGGACGCGCGGTAGCGGTGTTCGAACATCAGGTCGCCGAAGTCGAGGTGGGCGTTGCGGTGGGTGATCGAGCTGAGGCTGACCACCCGGGCCGCCGGGGCCTTGGCCAGGGTGTCCAGGAGCAGGCCGGTGAGGGCGAAGTGGCCGAGCATGTTGGTGGCCAGGTGCAGTTCGTGTCCGTCGGCGGAGGTGTGGCGGGGGCCGAGCAGCACTGTTCCGGCGTTGTTGATCAGCAGGTCGATCGTGGGGTGGTCGGCGTTCAGGTGGGCGGCGAACGTGCGTACCGAATCAAGGTCGGCGAGGTCCAGGGCGCGGACCTCGACCGGGCCGCCGATCCGCCTGGCCGCGTCGTGTCCGGCGGCGGTGTCGCGGACCGCGAGGATCACGTGGGCGCCGTGGTGGGCCAGTTCGGTGGCGGTGACCAGGCCGAGGCCCGAGTTGGCGCCGGTCACCACGGCGGTCCGGCCGGTCAGGTCGGGAATGCGGTCCATGTGCTGCTCCCAGGTCGTCGGTGCGGTGCGGCGATGACGCTACGAGCGGAAGCGGGCGTGTCGGTCGTACCCGCTTGCCTAGGTCTGGGCGACCTACCTTCGGCGGGCGAGGTGGCGGCACACTGGTGGGATGACCCATCCGTACGCCCGTGAGCTGGGCGATTTCCTACGGGCCCGGCGCGCCCGGGTGCGGCCCGCCGACGTCGGCCTGGAGCCGGGCGGCCGCCGTAAGGTGGCCGGGCTGCGGCGTGAGGAACTGGCTCTGCTGGCCGGTCTGAGCACCGACTACTACCAGCGGATGGAACAGGGCCGGGAGGTGCGGCCGTCGGATGACGTGCTGGACGCGATCGCCGGTGCGCTGGGGCTCGACGAGGATGAGCGGCGGCATCTGTTCACGCTGGCCCGGGCGGCTCGTCGGCCGGTGCCGGCGCGGGCCGACCCCGGTCCGGAGCGGGTGCCGGACAGCACCCGCCGGCTGCTGCGGGTGATGGACACCCCGGCTGTGGTGCTGGGCCGGCATCTGGATCTGCTGGACTGGAACCCGATGGCTGAGGCGCTGCTCGGTGACCCGGCCGGTCGTCCGGCGGACCGGCTGAACATGCTGCTGCTGATGTTCGACGACGACCGCACCGGTGGCCGGACGTGCCCGGACTGGGAGCAGCAGGCGCTGGATTACATCGGCATGATGCGGGCCGCTGTGGCGACCGATCCGGCGCATCCGCGGGCCACCGCGATCGTCGGGGAGCTGAGCATCCGCAGTGCCGAGTTCCGGCGGCTGTGGGCGCGCCACGATGTGCGGGTGCAGGTCAGTGGGCGTAAGACGTTCCGGGTGCCGGAGGTCGGTGACATCGTGCTGGATTGGGACAGCTATCCGCTGCCGGGCAGTCCGGGGCCGGTGATGCTGGTGTGGACGGCGGAGCCGGGCAGCCCCGGCGCGGACCGACTGCGGCTGCTGGCGTCGTTGCAGGCGACCCGGGCCGCCGGCCGGTGAAAGACACGCGGCTGGTGAAAGACAGGCGGCCCGGTGCCGGTGGGTGACTGGACAGCCGGCGGCCGGTGAGTGACCGGCGGCCCGCCGCTGTCCATTACTGTCGGCGGCATGAGCGGTCGATATTCCGAGGAACAACATCCCACAGTGGACCGTCTCGAGCTGCTTCGCCGGTGGTGGCGGCTGCCGGCCGTGACCCGGCGTGAGGTGCGCCGGCTGAGCCGTGCGGGCCGGCGTCACCCCGATCCGCAGGTCGCGTGGGTGGCCTGGCAGTGGGCGGAGACCGTGCTGCCGGTCGGGGCGCCCGAGCCCGGCCGGTGGCGCAACGCGGTCAGCGCCTGCTTCTTCTGGCTGCTGATCCTGGTCGATCTGGTGGCCGCCGCCGACCCGGCCGACGCGCCGCAGCCTCGCTGGCTGGACCGTCGGCGGGCCCGCCGAATCCTGCGCCTGGGCCCGCCGGTGGACTGAACCGGGGCCGCAAACGCCCTGCCGGCAGACGGAACCGGGTCGCGGAACGAGCCCGCCGGTGGACTGAACCCGGTCGTGGGATGGGCCCGCCCGGGCCGGCGGACGGGCCGGCCCGGGCGGGGCGGAGAGGTGGTGCTGGATCAGGAGGCGAACGTCTGGAACTCGGCGATCTTCGGGGTGCCGGACGAGCTGGTGATCTTGAAGGTGATCTTCGTGGTCGAGGTGGCCGCGAAGGTCTTCACCCCGCCGCCGGTGCCCGACGCCAGGACCGCGCCGGTGGCGCCGTTGAGGATCTGGACGTTGCCGATCGACGAGCCGGACGCCTCGACAATGTTGATCTTCGAGACGGTGACCGCCGAACCCCACTTGATGGAGATGTCGCCGGTCGCGCCGCTCGGCGACCAGATGGTGGTGAGGCTGCCGTCGCGGACGTTGCCGTAGCTGGTGCCGCTGGCCTTGCTGGATCCGTCGGCGCCGGCGCCGGAGGCGAGGCTCAGGTTGGTGCCGGTCGGCGTGCTGGTGCTGGGCGACGGCGACACCGAGGTCGACGGCGAGGCGCTGGCCGACGCCGACGCGGACGGTGAGGTGGTCGGGCCGGTGGTGACCGAGCAACTGCCGGTCGACACGGCCAGGCCCTTGCCGGCGCCGGCGGTCGCGGCGACCACCGACGGCACGCACGAGGCGGCGTCGAGGGTGAACGCGTACGGGATGCTCACCGTCGTGGTCGAGGCCATCGCCGGACCGGCCGGGTTGTTGTCCGTGCCGGCCGCCGACCAGGTCACGTTGTCCAGGATGTTGCCGGAGGTCTGCCAGTAGCCGGCGGCGTCGGTGTAGAAGGTACCGAGGACGTCCTTCGAGTTCTGGAAGTAGTTGTTGTCCACCTTCGCCTTCGCCCCGGCGCGGGAGTTGATGCCGGACTCGTTGAGGCTGACGTAGTGGTTGTTGTAGATGTGCGCGACCCCGCCGCGCAGCAACGGCGTACGGGAGTCGATGTTCTCGTACTTGTTGTGGTGGAACGTGATGTTGCTGTTGCCGGTGTCGGACTCGCTGGAGCCGATCAGGCCGCCCCGGCCGGAGTTGCGCAGGATCGCGTAGGACAGCGTCACGTACTCGGTGTCGTCCTTCATGTCGAACAGCCCGTCGAAGCCCTCCGACTCGCCGCCGGACGCCTCCAGGGTGACGTGGTCGACCCAGATGTTGCGGACCGTGCTCTCCATGCCGATGGCGTCGCCGCCGTTGGAGGTCGGTGAGCCGGACTTCTTGACGTTCTTGACCGTCACGTTCTGGATGATGATGTTGCTGGAGTCGCGGATGTGGATGCCCAGCTGGTCGAACGTGGCCCCGGCGCCGACACCGATGATGGTGACGTTGCTGATCTCCTTGAGCTCGATCTTGTCGGCGGCGGTGTTGCAGCTGTCGCCGGACACCTTGGTGGTGTTGCCGTGGTTGATCGTGCCTTCGACCTGGATGATGATCGGCGTGTTGCTGGCCGCCCGGGTGCACAGCGCATTGTGGATCTGGGTGCCGGTGGTGGCCTTGACGGTGGTCCCACCCGCGCCGCCGGTGGTCCCGCCGTTCTGGGTGGCGAAACCGGTGACGCCACCGGTGGCGGCCGATGCCTCGTGCTGGGGCAGGCCCAGGGCGATCGCCCCGGCCAGTCCGGCGACGCCGGCCACAGCGGAGAGTCGCAGAACGACTGATCGTCTCATCTTCGATTCACCTGTTTTCTCAGCGCGCAGTCGGGATGCGCGCATGGGGGATGGCGCGGTGGCCGGTAAAGGGGATGACCACCGCTAGGTGCAGGAAAGCGCTTTCCTCCTGCCTGGTTACGCAGAATAGAGCGACTGCGGTGAATGAGGCAAGCGCTCACCGCCTAAGGTGCCGGGCATGCTCCGCAGAATCCTCACCGCGCTCACCGTCGCGGCGCTCGGCGCCGCGGCCGGCGCGTGGCTGGCCTGGCGCGACCCGGCCGCGCTGCCCACCGACGAGCAGGCCCGGGCGCTGGTCACGGCCGCGACGTCCGAGACCCCGGCGGCCTACGTGGAGCGGTTCGACGCGATCTTCGGTTACGCCTACCCCGAGGACCGCCTGCTGGGCAGCGACGAATACCAGGCCGGGTTCGCGGTGGTCACGATCAACACCAAGGGGGAGTACGCCGCACTGGTCACCCGGTCGAGAGGAGGTTTCGACGCGCTCGGCTGGCGAACGGCGGACGATCCGGCAGGTGACGGTGGTTTCGTGGCCCGGCTCGACGGGCTGAAAGTGACCACCTACGGGGCCCATCCGTGCACACCCGGCGATGTGCAGTCCTGCGGCGCGCCACGGTCGTCCGGCCCGTACCCCGCGCTGGCCTTCGAATTCGAACGCACCCGCCCACCGCTCGCCGTCGCGCTGACGGTGACCGGCTGGCTGCTCGGCCTGGCCGCCGGATGGCTGCTCGCGGCCATCGGCCCGGACCGCCGCCTGTGGTGGCACGGCCTGACCCTGACCGCCCCCGCCTCCATCATGGTGACCGCTTTCGCCCTGGCCCCGGGTGACGACCCGGTGTGGGAGGGCTACATGTACCTGCTGCTGCGCCCGCTCGCCGCGACCGGCGCGCTGCTGCTGGCCGTGGCCCTGGTGAAAGGCCGTCGCGCATGATCCGCAGACTTCTCGTCGCGCTGGCGGTGGCCGCGGTGACCATCGCCGCCGGCCGGTCGGCCTGGCTGCTCATCGTCGACCTGCCCACCGAGCAGCAGGCCCGCGCCATCCTCGCCGAGGCCGTTCCTGATCAGCAGGCGGCGATCGCCGACCGGTTCGACCCGACGTTCGGCGCCGGCCACGTGACCATCACGATCAACTATCCCGAGGGCGCGCAGGAGTCCGACCTGGCCGTCCGCGTCGAACAGGGTTTCCAGCGGATGGGCTGGACGACACTCGACGTCGAGCGCACAGGCGACCTCGAAGCGGCCGGTGACGGCCTGACGATGCGCGGCTACAACGCCGACTTCTGCGAACCGCGGCACCCGGAATGGTGTGGCGTCGAGATCGGCAGCAGTGGCCCGTACCCGGCACTGGCCTTCCGTTTCGAAGTGGGTGTCCCGTGGACGCCGCTGAAGATCGCGGGCCTGCTCGCCGGCCTGGCCACGGCCTGGGCGCTGCGCCGGCGCGGCGATGCCCCAGCCGCAGGGGGATCGGCTGGGGCATCGCAGTCCTGGGGCGGCTGAACCGGAATTCGCACGCTCACCATTACCTTCGGCCCGTTCCCAAGCGACTCGATCGCCGATACGGTGCGCGATGGTGACCGTGTGGTTGCCGTGAGACGGTGGTGAGACGCCCCTGGATATTGGCGTACTGGTGGGTAACAATCACCCGGCGTATTGAACCGGCGGCCCTGGCTCGCCGTTTCCATGGTCAACATCTACCGAGGAGTCGACGGTGATCATCGGTGTACTGAGGGACCCGGATCCGGGTGAGCGTCGTGTGGCGGCCACTCCCGCCACCGTGGAGCAGTTGGCCAAACTGGGATATCAGGTAGTGGTGGAGCCCGGCGCCGGTGCCGCGGCCTCCTTCTCCGACGAGGCGTTCGCCGAGGCAGGCGCCGCGATCGGCGACCCACTGACCGCGGACGTCGTGTTCACCATCAACCCACCGGTGCAGCGGCTCGACAAGCTGGCCGAGGGGACCACCCTGATCGGCATGCTCAACCCCCGCCTCGCGCCCGACCTCGTCGAGGACCTCGCGCGGCGGCCGATCACGGCGCTGTCGATGGACGCGGTGCCACGCATCTCCCGGGCCCAGTCACTGGACGTGCTGTCCTCGATGGCCAACATCGCCGGATACCGTGCGGTCGTCGAGGCGGCGCACGCCTTCGGCCGGTTCTTCACCGGGCAGGTCACCGCCGCCGGCAAGGTCCCCCCGGCCAAGGTGCTGGTCGCCGGGGCCGGTGTCGCCGGGCTCGCCGCCATCGGCGCCGCCGGCAGCCTCGGCGCGATCGTGCGGGCCACCGACCCCCGGCCCGAGGTCGCCGACCAGGTCCGCTCGCTGGGCGGCGAATACCTGTCGGTCGAGGCCGCCGACGTCGAGGTCTCCGCCACCGGGTACGCCAAGGAGATGTCCGACGACTACAACGACCGGGCCGCGCGTCTCTACGCCGACCAGGCCCGTGAGGTCGACATCATCATCACCACCGCGCTGATCCCCGGCCGACCCGCGCCGAAACTGATCACCGCCGACATGGTCGCCACCATGAAGGCCGGCAGCGTGATCGTCGACATGGCCGCGGCCAACGGCGGCAACGTCGAGGGCACGGTCGCCGGCGAGGTCGTCGTCACCGCGAACGGCGTCACCATCATCGGCTACACCGACCTGCCCGGCCGGCTGCCCGCCCAGGCCAGCCAGCTCTACGGCACCAACCTGGTCAACCTGATGAAGCTGCTGACCCCGGGCAAGGACGGGCAGCTGGTCCTCGACTTCGACGACGTGGTGCTGCGGTCGATGACCGTGGTCCGCGACGGTGAGCTGACCTGGCCCCCGCCGCCGGTGTCGGTGTCCGCCGCCCCGGCCGCGGTGGCCGAGAAACCGGTCGAGACCACGCCGAAACCGGTCCGCAAGCCGGTCAACCCGCTGCTCGTCACGGGTGCCGGCGCGGCCGCGCTGTTCCTGCTCATCGCTGCCGCCCCGGCCGCGCTGCGCGGCCACCTGACGGTCTTCGCGCTGGCCATCGTGATCGGCTACTACGTGATCGGGCACGTGCACCACGCCCTGCACACCCCGCTCATGTCGGTCACCAACGCGATCTCCGGGATCATCGTCGTCGGCGCGCTGCTCCAGCTCGGCCACGGCGGACCGGTCGTCACCGGGCTCAGTTTCGTGGCGATCCTGCTGGCCAGCATCAACGTCTTCGGTGGCTTCGCGGTGACCCGCCGCATGCTCGCCATGTTCTCGAGGAGCTGAGCATGACCATCGCCACGGCGGCCAGCGCCGCGTACATCGTCGCAGCCCTGCTCTTCATCCTGGCCCTGGCCGGGCTGTCGCGGCACGAGACCGCGAAGTCGGGCAACACCTTCGGCGTGGCCGGCATGGCCCTGGCCCTGGTCGCGACCATCGGGCTGGCCATCGACGGCAAGATCGGCGCGGCCAACCTCGCGCTGCTCGTGGTCGCCGTCGTGATCGGCGCCGCGATCGGCCTGCAGCGGGCCGCGAAGGTCGAGATGACCGGCATGCCGGAACTGATCGCCCTGCTGCACAGCTTCGTCGGCCTGGCCGCGGTGCTGGTCGGCTGGAACGGCTACCTGCACGTCGAGGCTGACCCGGACGGTCTCGAGTCGCTGGCTCTGGGAGCCCAGGACATGCTTGGCATCCACAGTGCCGAGGTGTTCATCGGCGTGTTCATCGGAGCGGTCACGTTCACCGGCTCGATCGTGGCGTACCTCAAACTCTCCGCGAAGATCAAATCGAGCCCGCTGATGCTGCCCGGCAAGAACTTCCTCAACCTCGGCGCGCTGGCCGTCTTCGCCGTGCTCACCGCCTGGTTCGTGATCGACCCCCAGCTGTGGCTGCTGATCGTGGTCACGCTGCTGGCGCTGGCGCTCGGCTGGCACCTGGTCGCCTCGATCGGCGGCGGCGACATGCCGGTCGTGGTGTCGATGCTCAACAGCTACTCCGGCTGGGCCGCCGCGGCCGCCGGGTTCCTGCTGGAGAACGACCTGCTCATCGTCACCGGGGCACTGGTCGGCTCGTCCGGCGCCTACCTGTCGTACATCATGTGCAAGGCCATGAACCGGTCGTTCATCTCGGTGATCGCCGGCGGCTTCGGCATCGAGGCGGGCCCGGCCCAGGACAAGGAATACGGCGAGCACCGGGAGACCAGCGCCGAGGGCGTCGCCGAGCTGCTGGCCGGCGCCGACACGGTCGTCATCACCCCCGGGTACGGCATGGCGGTCGCCCAGGCACAGTACGGCGTCGCCGAACTGACCCGCACCCTGCGCGACCGCGGCGTGAACGTGCGGTTCGGCATCCACCCGGTCGCCGGCCGGCTGCCCGGGCACATGAACGTGCTGCTGGCCGAGGCGCGGGTGCCGTACGACATCGTGCTGGAGATGGACGAGATCAACGACGACTTCACCGGCACGTCGGTGGTCCTGGTGATCGGCGCCAACGACACCGTCAACCCGGCCGCCACCGAGGACCCGGCCAGCCCGATCGCCGGCATGCCGGTGCTGAAGGTGTGGGAGGCCGACCAGGTGATCGTCTTCAAACGCTCGATGGCCTCGGGTTACGCCGGAGTGCAGAACCCGCTCTTCTTCCGCGAGAACTCGGCGATGCTCTTCGGCGACGCCAAGGACCGCGTCGAGGACATCTTGAACGCGGTCCGCCAGCTCACCCCCGCGTAACCCGGCCCGTGGATCGTGCGCGCCCGGCGGCCCGTGCCGCCGGGCGCAGCCGTATCCATTGTCCGACAAGATTGCATACAGTATGGTGGATTCCTCAGCTATGGAGAGGGGACGCCGTGGTCAGTTCGATGACGGATCGGGTGCGGGCGCTGGTCGCGGCGCATCGAGCGGATCGCGGCGCGCTGATGCCGATCCTGCATGCGCTCCAGGCCGAGTTCGGCTACATCGACCCCGGTGTGGTGCCGGTGCTGGCCGCCGAGCTCAACATCTCCCGCGCCGACGTGCACGGCGTGATCACCTTCTACACCGACTTCCGCGCCGAGCCGGCCGGTGCGACGGTGCTCAAGCTCTGCCGGGCCGAGGCCTGCCAGGCGGTCGGCGCCGAGCAGCTGATCGCGCACGCCGAGCAGCTCCTCGGGATCAAGCTCGGCCAGACCACCCCGGACGGCGCGATCACCCTGGAGCAGGTGTTCTGCCTCGGCAACTGCGCGCTCGGCCCGGCCGGCCAGATCAACGGGCAGGTCCGCGGACGGCTCAGCCCGGCCCTTCTCCAGGAGCTGGTGCGCTGATGGTGACCACGATCTACGTGCCCCGCGACTCGGCCGCCCTGTCGCTGGGCGCCGACCAGGTCGCCGCCCGCCTCGAAGCGGCCGCGGCCGACAGAGGCCGGCCGGTCCGGATCGTGCGCAACGGCTCGCACGGCATGCTCTGGCTGGAACCGCTGGTGGAGGTGGTCACCGACCGCGGCCGGATCGGCTACGGCCCGGTCACGCCGGACGACGTCGACGGCCTCGTCGCCGCCGGACTGCTCGACGGCGCCGACCACGAACTGTGCCAGGGCGTGGTCGCCGACCTGCCGTGGATGCGCGACCAGACCCGGCTCTGCTTCGCCCGCGTCGGGCTCACCGACCCGCTCTCACCCGGCGACTACCTCGCCCACGGCGGGCTGGCCGGCCTGCGCCGCGCCCTGCAGACACCCCCGGCCGACGTGATCACCGAGGTCACCGAGTCGGGGCTGCGCGGCCGCGGCGGCGCCGGCTTCCCGGCCGGCATCAAATGGCAGACCGTCGCCGGCACGGCCAGCGCGCAGAAATTCGTCTGCTGCAACGCCGACGAGGGCGACAGCGGCACCTTCGCCGACCGGATGCTGATGGAGGGCGACCCGTTCACCCTCATCGAGGGCATGACCATCGCGGCGTACGCGGTCGGCGCCACCGAAGGCTACCTCTACATCCGGTCGGAGTATCCGGACGCGATCCGCACCATGCGCGAGGCCATCGCCGTGGCCCGCGAGCAGGGCTGGCTCGGCTCCGACATCCTCGGCGCCGGGCTGCGGTTCGACCTGTTCGTGCGCGAGGGCGCGGGCGCGTACATCTGCGGGGAAGAGACCGCGATGCTCGAAAGCCTGGAAGGCAGACGCGGCATGGTCCGCGCCAAACCGCCGATCCCGGCGATCACCGGCCTGTTCGGCATGCCGACCGTGGTCAACAACGTGCTCACCCTGGCGTCGGTCCCGGCGATCGTCGCCGGCGGCGCCGCCGCCTACCAGGCCCTCGGCGTCGAACGCTCCCGCGGCACCCAGGTCTTCCAGCTGGCCGGCAACATCGCCCGCGGCGGCGTCTTCGAAACCGCCTTCGGCATGACACTGCAAAACCTGATCAACACCTACGGCGGCGGTACGCGTACCGGCCGCCCGATTCGTGCCGTGCAGGTCGGCGGCCCCCTGGGGGCGTATCTGCCGGCCGACGGCCTGGACCTGCCGATGGAGTACGAGGCGTTCGCCGCCGCCGGGGCGATGCTCGGGCACGGCGGCATCGTGGTCTTCGACGACACCGTGGACATGGCGGCGATGGCCCGGTTCGCCATGGAGTTCTGCGCCGAGGAGTCGTGCGGCAAATGCACCCCGTGCCGGGTCGGCGCGGTCCGCGGCGTGGAGACCATCGACCGGATCGTCGCCGGCCAGGACACCGACGACAACCTCGCCCTGCTCGGCGACCTGTGCGAACTGATGACCGAAGGGTCGCTGTGCGCGATGGGCGGCCTCACCCCCATGCCGGTACGCAGCGCGCTGCTGCACTTCGCCGACGACTTCGGCCCGAACGGAAGGCGACGCTCATGAGCCTGCTGAAGGAACCCGACCTCGGCACTCCCGCCCGGCCCGGCCCGGACACCGTGTCGGTCGAGGTGGACGGCCTGCCGGTGACCGTGCCCGAGGGCACCTCGGTGATGCGGGCGGCCGCCCTGTGCGGGATCGACGTGCCGAAACTGTGCGCCACCGACAGCCTGGAGGCGTTCGGCTCGTGCCGGCTGTGCCTCGTCGAGATCGACGGCCGCCGCGGCACCCCGGCCTCCTGCACCACCCCGGTCACCGACGGCATGCGAGTCCGCACCCAGACCCCCAAGCTGGAGAAACTCCGGCAGGGCGTGATGGAGCTGTACATCTCCGACCACCCGCTGGACTGTCTCACCTGCTCGGCCAACGGCGACTGCGAGTTGCAGGACATGTCCGGCACGGTCGGGCTGCGGCAGGTCCGCTACGGCTACGAGGGCGCCAACCACCTCGACGAGAAGAAGGACACCAGCAACCCGTACTTCGACTTCGACGCCTCCAAATGCATCTCCTGCTCCCGCTGCGTGCGGGCCTGCGGCGAGGTGCAGGGCACGTTCGCGCTCACCATCGAGGGCCGCGGCTTCGAGTCGAAGGTGTCGGCCGGCGGCACCGACTTCATGAGCTCCGAATGCGTGTCCTGCGGCGCGTGCGTGCAGGCCTGCCCGACCGCGACGCTGCAGGAGAAGTCGGTCGTCCAGCTCGGGATGCCGAGCCGCAGCGTCATCACCACCTGCGCCTACTGCGGGGTCGGCTGCTCGTTCAAAGCCGAGTTGCGCGGCGCGGAACTGGTCCGGATGGTGCCCTACAAGGACGGCGGCGCCAACGAGGGCCACTCCTGCGTCAAAGGCCGGTTCGCGTTCGGGTACGCCACCCACCCCGACCGGGTGCTCACCCCGATGGTCCGGGAGAACATCACCGACCAATGGCGGCCGGTCGACTGGGACACCGCCATCGCGTTCACCGCCGCCCGGCTGCGCGACATCCAGTCCCGGCACGGGGTCGGCGCGATCGGCGGGATCACCTCGTCGCGTACCACCAATGAAGAGGTCTATGTCGTTCAGAAGATGATCCGGGCCGCGTTCGGCAACAACAACGTCGACACCTGCGCCCGGGTCTGCCACTCACCGACCGGGTACGGCCTGAAACAGACCTTCGGCACCTCGGCCGGCACCCAGGACTTCCGGTCGGTCGCCAAATCCGACGTGATCATGGTGATCGGCGCCAACCCGACCGACGGGCACCCGGTGTTCGCGTCGAGGATGAAACGCCGGCTGCGCGAGGGCGCCCAGCTGATCGTGATCGACCCGCGCCGCATCGACCTGGTCCGCTCGCCGCACATCGAGGCCCGCCACCACCTGCAGCTCGCCCCCGGCACCAACGTGGCGATCGTCAACGCGCTGGCCCACGTGGTGCTCACCGAAGGACTCGCCGACCGGCAGTTCGTCGACGAACGCTGCGAGGACTTCGACGACTGGGCCACCTTCATCGCGAGTGCGGAGAACAGCCCGGAAGCGGTCGAGGAGCTCACCGGCGTACCGGCGGAAGAAGTGCGGGCAGCCGCCCGGCTGTTCGCCACCGGCGGCAACGGCGCGATCTACTACGGCCTCGGCGTCACCGAGCACAGCCAGGGCTCGACCATGGTGATGGGCATGGCGAACCTCGCGATGGCCACCGGCAACATCGGCCGCGAAGGCGTCGGCGTCAACCCGCTGCGCGGGCAGAACAACGTCCAGGGCTCCTGCGACATGGGCTCCTTCCCGCACGAGCTGCCCGGCTACCGGCACGTCTCCGACGACGTCGTGCGCGGCGTGTTCGAGAACATGTGGGGCAGCACCCTGGCCGCCGAACCCGGCCTGCGCATCCCCAACATGTTCGACGCCGCCATCGACGGCAGCTTCCGGGCCCTTTACGTGCAGGGCGAGGACATCGCCCAGTCCGACCCCAACATCAACCACGTGCACGCCGCCCTGGCCGCCCTGGAACTGGTCGTCGTCCAGGACCTGTTCCTCAACGAGACCGCCAAGTTCGCGCACGTGTTCCTGCCCGGCACCTCCTTCCTGGAGAAGGACGGCACGTTCACCAACGCCGAACGCCGGATCAACCGGGTCCGCCCGGTGATGGCGCCCAAGACCGGCAAACACGAGTGGCAGATCGTCGCCGAGATCGCCCAGGCCATGGGCTACCCGATGCGCTACGACACCTCCAGCCAGATCATGGACGAGATCGCCGCGCTCACCCCCACCTTCGCCGGGGTGTCGTTCGAGAAACTCGACAAACTCGGCAGCGTGCAATGGCCCTGCAACGACGACGCGCCCGAGGGCACCCCGATCATGCACATGGACGGGTTCGTCCGCGGCAAGGGCCGGTTCGTGCAGACCCCGTTCGTGCCGACCCGGGAACGCAGCACCCGCAAATACCCGCTGATCCTGACCACCGGGCGCATCCTCAGTCAGTACAACGTCGGCGCGCAGACCCGGCGCACCGCCAACGTGGCCTGGCACCCGGAGGACGTCCTGGAGATCCATCCGCACGACGCCGAGGTCCGCGGCATCACCGACGGCGACGAGGTCCTGCTGACCAGCCGGGTCGGCGCCACCTCGCTGCGCGCGGTCCTCGCCGACCGGATGCCGGTCGGGGTCGTCTACACCACCTTCCACCACCCGGTGACCGGCGCGAATGTCGTCACCACGGAGAACTCCGACTGGGCCACCAACTGCCCGGAGTACAAGGTGACCGCCGTCCAGGTCGGGCTGAAGAGCCCGGCGATGGCGGGCTGACCGGTGTCCCCGCAGGTCCGGATGATCAACGACATCGCCGTCCAGTTCCGCCACCAGGGGCTGGACACCGCCGCGGCCGCCATCGCCGAGCACGTCCGGACGTTCTGGGACCCACGGATGCGCGCCGAACTGATCCGGCGCGTCGACGCCGAACCGGAGACCCTCGACCCGCTCGCGCTGGCCGCCACCCTGCTGCTGCTCACCCGACCCTAGGGAGAACACGTGCCCGCACATCACCTCCGCTACGCCGTGAACTGCTCGATCCTGTTCACCGAGCTGCCTCTGCTGGAGCGGCCGGCGGCGGCGAAGGCGGCCGGATTCGACGCGGTCGAGTTCTGGTGGCCGTTCGCCGCCGCGGTGCCGCCCGACCCGGACGTGCGGGCGTTCCTCGACGCGGTCAACGACGCCGGCGTACGCCTGATCGGCCTCAACTTCTTCGCCGGCGACATGCCCGGCGGCGACCGGGGCGTGCTGTCCTCACCCGCGCACTCCGCCGAGTTCCGCGACAACGTCGAACTGGTCGCGATGATCGGCGCCGCCACCGGCTGCCGGTCCTTCAACGCCCTGTACGGCAACCGGATCCCGTTCATCACCCGCGAACTGCAGGACGACACCGCCGTCGCGAACCTGGCCTTCGCCGCGAACACGGTGGCCCGGATCGGCGGCACGGTGCTGGTCGAACCGGTCAGCGGGCCGTTCCCCTACCTGCTGCGCACCGCCGCCGACGTCGTCGCCGTGCTCGACCGGGTCCGCTCCGAACGCGGCGCGCAGAACCTGGAGCTGCTCGCCGACCTCTACCACCTGACCGTCAACGGCGACGACCTGGCCAAGGTCCTCGCCGAACACCTCGACCGGATCGGGCACGTGCAGATCGCCGACGCCCCCGGCCGGCACGAGCCGGGCACCGGCGACATCGACATCGACGGCCACCTGAGCCGCCTCGAACAGGCCGGCTACCAGGGCTGGGTCAGCCTGGAATACGTCGCGACCGGCCCCGGCTTCGACTGGCTGCCCCGCCACCGCCGCGCCGCGACGAAAGGAACCCCGGCATGACGACAGTCGGTTTCATCGGACTCGGGATCATGGGCGGCCCGATGGCCGTCAACCTGGCCAAAGCCGGATTCGACCTGATCGGGTACGACGTGGTCGCACCCCGCAACGGCTTCCTCACCCAGGCCGGCGGGCGGATCGCCGCGAGCATCGCCGACGTGGTGGCGAAAGCCGACGTCGTCGTCACGATGGTCCGCGACTCGGCCGACGTCGAGACGGTCGCCCTCGGCGAGCAGGGCATCCTCGCCCACGCCCGGCCCGGCCTGCTGCACATCGACATGAGCAGCATCGCGCCCAGGACCTCACGCGAGGTCGCCGCCGCGGCGAAACCTCTGGGGGTACGGGTCCTGGACGCCCCGGTCAGCGGGGGCGAGGCGGGCGCGATCGAGGGCAGCCTGTCGATCATGGTCGGTGGTGACGCCGAGGACTTCCAGGCGGCGCTGCCGATCCTGGAGGTGGTCGGCGCGACAGTGGTGCACGTCGGCCCGCACGGCGCCGGCCAGACCGTGAAGGCCGCCAACCAGCTGATCGTGGCCGGCACCATCGAACTCGTCGCCGAAGCCATCGTCTTCCTCGAAGCCTACGAAGTGGACACCGAAGCGGCCGTCCGGGTGCTCGCCGGCGGGCTGGCCGGCAACCGGATCCTGGACCGCAAAGCCGCCGGGATGCTGGCCCGCACCTTCGAACCCGGTTTCCGCATCGACCTGCACCACAAGGACATGGGTATCGTCACGTCGGCGGCCCGGGAGGCGGGGGTGGTGATTCCGCTGGGGGCGGCGGTGGCGCAGCTGATCGCCGCCCTGAAGGCACAGGGCGACGGCGGTCTCGACCACAGCGCCCTGCTGAAACTGGTCGAACAGCTCTCCGGCCGATCCCCACGCTGACCGCCCGGTCCGGTGCGCTGACCAGCCGTCCAGCGCACCGGCCGGCCGCTTCGCGTTTGTTCGGCGGGCGCCGTCAGCCGGGCGCCCGCAGAGGCGGGGCCGCGTCTCGTCGGCCGGGGGCGAGTGCCGTCCCTCCGACCCGCCGAGACGCGGCCCGCAGCCCTTCTCGGCCCGCAGCCCTTTTCGGCCCGCAGCCCTTTTCGGCCTGCGGCCGCTTTTCGGCCTGCGGCCGCTTTTCGGCCTGCGGCCGCTTTTCGGCCTGCGGCCGCTTTTCGGCCTGCGCCGCGCGCCGCCTCACCCGCCGATGTTGTTGATTTGCGGTACACGTCTGTCGCGCTCGAGTTTCGCCATGTGGGGATCGTTTGCGTCGGTCGCGCCAGCCCTGTGGACGCCGCTGCCCGAGGTGACAGCGCACCGGGTGTCCGTCGGGATAGACCGCGGGAAGGGGCATCGACGAACCTTGCCCTCCGCGACAGGAAGGCTGTTCGTTTCGGTCGCCGGCGACCGGCCCGGCGTGGTCGCCGGCGCGCGACGACCAGCGCACACAATGCGGCAACGTGCGATTCCACCCTCGCCGGGACGACGGCAGGCGCACACGGACGACACAACGTGTGCGCCCGTCCCCGTCGGAGCGAAGCAGGCGCACACGATCGGCGAATGTGTGCGCTGACCACCGCTCCGGCCCGGCGAACGTGTGCGCTGACCATCGCTCCGGCCCGGCGAACGTGTGCGCCGGCCGTCGCTGAGGCCGCCGGACCCGCTCTCGGCGGCCCGCTCCTGGCATCGCCTCCGGACGGCCGCCCAAGGTCGTCAGACCTCACGGTGATCTTGCGGAGCTCGCTGAGGATCACGCTGGCCAGGACGGATGCAAGATTCACCCCAGCGTCGACCCTGACCGGCGATGTCGCTGCGCAAAATGGCGAAACTCGAGTCTGGCCGAAGTTCACAGGATCGGTTCCGGGCACGGCTGTGTCGGCCCGCACCCGCTCGCGGCCCACTCGCCGATCTTGTTGATTTGCGGCACGCCCCTGCGCCCCGGAACTTCACAAGATCGGCTGATCGGGGTGCCACCGAACGGCGGCTTCCCGGCATTGTGGCGGTCTGTCAGGTTGCGGCCCGTCGTTGAGTCAGTGCAGTGCGCCGGCGACCGGGCGGGCGGCGTCGGCGACCGGGATGGTTGCGGCGGGCCAGGTGCCGGCGGGTAGCGCGAGCAGTTCGACCTGGCCGCCCGTCCAGCCCGGTGGCACCACTGCGAGCGCGTCCGCCCCGGCGGCGCCCCACAACGAACCCGGACGGTCGTGACCGACGGGCCGGGCCGTCGAGCCGATCAGGGTCACCGGCACCAGACGGGTGTCCCGGTCGTGCGGTGTCACCGGCCCGGCCAGGGCGGCGGTCGGCGACGGCGGTGCGGACCGCCCGGCCAGCCGGCCGAGCAACGGTGTGAGCAGGGTCAACGCGGCGACCAGAGCGGCGAAGGGGTTGCCCGGCAGCCCGACGACGAAGCGTCCGTCCGGCATTGTCGCGAACAGTTGCGGATGACCGGGCCGGCAGGCGACACCGTGGATCGAAACCCGCGCGGCCAGCCGGTCGAGCGCCCCGCGCAGGTGGTCGGCGGCCCCGGCCGAGGTGGCTCCGCAGACCACCAGCACATCGGCGTCGCGGCGTAGCAGCGCGTCGACCATCGCGTCGGGATCGTCGGGCATCCGGGTCTCCCAGGCCGGCTCGGCTCCGGCCGCCCGGATCAGGCCGGGCAGCATCGGCCCGATCGCGTCACGGACCTGGCCCGCCGCGGGGATCCCGCTGCGCCGCAGCTCACCCCCGGTGACCACGGTCCCGACCCGGGGACGGCGGTGCACGGTGAGCGTGTCGTGCCCGAGACCGGCCGCCAGCCCGAGCAGCACGGGACTGACCACGGCACCGGCGGCGAGCACCTCCTGACCGGCTGGGCAGTCCTCACCACGGCGGCGGATGTGCCGGCCGGGGGAGACCCCGCCGGTCAGCGCACGGCCCGAACGCGACGCGCCTTCGTAGGGCAGCACCGCGTCGGCGCCGGCCGGGACCACCGCGCCGGTGCCGATCTCGATGGCGTTGCCGGGCGACAGCGGGGGTGGCAGGACCGGGTCACCGGCCAGCACACGGCCGGTGATGCGCCACGGGCCGGGACCGGCGACAGCGAACCCGTCCATGGCGGCCGCGTCGTAGGCGGGCAACGGCGAGAGCGCGACAAGCGGCTCGGCGAGCGTCGCTCCGATCGCCTCACCGAGCGGCAGTTCGACTGCGGGCAGCGGGTGGCCCGCATCCCGGGCGAGCCGCCGGGCCCGCTGCCAGCCGACGGCGGTCACCGCGCCGGCCGCCTGTCGATCAGCAAGTGGAAACAGCCCACGCAGGTCGCTCATCCCGGCTCCTCGTCATCTGCCGAAGCGATGTCCCGATCCTGGACAGTTCCCCGTCCCGGGGTGGACAATATGCATTCCACATACTGTATACGATGATCGGTCGGAGGTGCCAGATGACGGATCCCCACCCCAGGACAGTGCGCGAGGTCAGCGACTTCTACGGCCGTCGCTACCGGATCGGCGAGAGCGACCGGCTCCTGCTCGGACGGTCACGATCCTGGATGGCCGGGCTGCCCTGGTTCGCGATGCTTTCGATCAGCCTTTTCCAGTACGGCTACGGCGCCGCCCTGCCCACCCTGGCCACCGCGAACGGCTGGAGCGTGTGGCAGGCGCTCGGCGTTCTCGGGCTGTGGGTGGTCGCGCAGGCGGCCGGCTCCCCGCTGGGCGGATGGCTGTATCAGCGGGTGCGCCCGGGCGTGACGATGCTCGCCGGCGCCGTCTGCTGCCTGACCGCGCTGGTCACCCTGGCGCACCGCGGCGACCTGGCCACCGTCCTGCTCGGCTACTCGCTGCTCGGCGGTCTGGGCGCCGGCCTGATCTACATGACCTGCATCGCCACGGTCACCGAGTGGTTCCCCGAGCGGCTGGCGTCCCGGGTGGCCATGGTCGGCGCCGCGTTCGGCTACGGCGCGATCCCGTTCGTCGTCGTCGCCGGTCACCTGCTCACCCCGGCGAACCGGACGGCCGTGCTCGACATCGCGGCAGTGGTCGTCTTCGCGGTGGTGGCGGCCTGCGGGCTGCTGATGCGCAGACCGCCGCGCAACTGGTGGCCGGAACACATCGACCCGCAACGCTGGGCCCTCGACCGGCGCCTCAACCGCAGCATCGCGCACAACCGGCCGGCCGCCCGCCCGTACCCGCCGATGGCCGCGATGCGCAGCGGCATGCTCCCGATGATGTTCGTGGTGGTGGTGCTCACCGCGGCGATGGCCCTGTTCGACATCGCCTACCTGGCCGGCGCCGGATACGTCCGGGGGCTATCGGCCGCGACCCTGGTCGCCGCGATGGCCGCGCTGGCCGCCTCGAACGGCCTGGGCCGGGCGGTGACCAGCTCGCTGGCCGACCGGATCGGCCGTCGCGCCACCCTCGGCCTGTCCCTGCTGGCCGGTGGCGTGGCCCAGTTCGGGCTGCTCGCGGCCGCCCGCAACGACAATCACCCGGTCGCGCTGGTGTGTTTCGCCGCGCTGGCCGGAGCGGGCGCCGGCGCCGGCTATTCGCTGCTGGTGAGCTTGGTCCGCGACTGGTTCGGCGACGACGCGACGGTGGCGAACTACGGCATCGTCTACAGCGGCAAGGCGGTCGGCGGAGTGGCCGGGGTCGCGCTCGCCGGCTTCGTGGTGACGAACCCGGACTCGGCCCTCCCGTTCGTGGCGGCCGGCTGTCTCGGCCTGCTCGGCGCGGCGCTGACCCGCTGGATGCGCCAGCCCCGCCCAGCCCCGGTGCAACTGCCGTCCACGCCATGACCAGACGGGCCGCCGGAAGGCCGTCGGATGGGCCGCCGGAAGGCCGTCGGGTGGAGAAGGTGAATGAAGCCGTGAGGAGAGGTGTGGCGGGATGGGACGCGTGACGAGTAGGCGCCGGGTGACACGGATCGTCGACGGGGTGGCCGCCGAACCCGTCGACACTCTGGCCGCCGAGGAGCCGCTGGAGATCCGGGTGAACGGGAAGTCCCTGGTGGTGACCATGCGCACGCCCGGCGACGACTTCGATCTGGCGGCCGGTTTCCTGGTCAGTGAGGGTGTCGTCCGGGCGGCCGGGGAGATCGCCGGGATCAGGTACTGCCTGGGCGCCACCGCCGACGGGGTGAACACCTACAACGTGGTCGACGTGGTGCTGGCCTCCTGGATGGCGCCGCCCGACCCGTCGCTGGAACGTAACTTCTACACCACCTCGTCGTGCGGGCTGTGTGGCAAGGCGAGTCTGGACGCTGTGCGTACCGTCGCGTCCTGGTCGGTCCGTGACGATCCGGTCCGGCTCGACCCGGCGGTGATCACCGCCCTGCCCGGCACGCTGCGCGCCGCGCAGCGGGTCTTCGACCGCACCGGTGGCCTGCATGCCGCCGGGCTGTTCTCCGCCGACGGGCGTCTGCTCTGCCTGCGGGAGGACGTCGGCCGGCACAACGCCGTCGACAAGGCCGTCGGGTGGGCGCTGCGTGACGGCCGGCTGCCGCTGCGTGACACGATCCTGATGGTCAGCGGGCGGGCGTCGTTCGAGCTGGTGCAGAAGGCGGTGATGGCCGGGATCCCGGCGCTCGCCGCGGTCTCCGCGCCGTCCTCGCTCGCCGCCGACCTGGCCGCCGACGCCGGCCTCACCCTGATCGGGTTCCTGCGCGGCACGTCGATGAACGTGTACACCGGCGCCCACCGCGTCCTGCGCCGCACCGGCCAGCCGGCCTGACAAAGACACCGGCCAGCCGGCCTGACAAAGACGCCGGCCTGACGCAAAGCGCTGCGCTGACGCAAAACGCCGGCCTGACGCAGGCGGCGTGACGTAAAGCGCCGGCCTGACGTAAACGCCGGCCGGATGTGAACGGCGTGCGAGATCCGGGCGGAGGCGGCGGCCTCCGCCCGGACCGACGCTGCCGGCGGCTCGGCGCGTACGGGCCGGCCCGCCGGAGGGGTGGTCCGGCCGGCCCGGCGCCGCGAGCGGGCCGGTCAGCGTGCCGGTAACGTCTCGCGCATCAGGGCGGCCGCCTCCGACGGCGTCCGGCCGACCCGGACACCTGCTGCTTCCAGGGCCTTCTGTTTGGCCGCCGCGGTTCCCGACGATCCGGACACGATCGCGCCGGCGTGCCCCATGGTCTTACCTTCGGGCGCGGTGAACCCGGCGATGTAGCCGACCACGGGTTTGCTGATGTGCTCGCGGATGTAGTCGGCGGCGCGTTCCTCGGCGTCGCCGCCGATCTCGCCGATCATCACGATCGCCTCGGTCTCCGGATCGTCCTGGAACGCCTGGAGGCAGTCGATGTGGGTGGTGCCGACGATCGGGTCGCCGCCGATGCCGACACAGGTGGAGAAACCGAGATCCCGCAATTCATACATCATCTGGTACGTCAGTGTGCCGCTCTTGCTGACCAGGCCGATCCGCCCGCGGGTGGTGATGTCGGCGGGGATGATGCCGGCGTTGGACAGTCCGGGGCTGATCAGTCCGGGACAGTTCGGCCCGATGATGCGGGTGGTGTCCCCGGCGGCCTGGGCGTGAGCCCAGAACGCGGCGGTGTCGTGCACCGGGATGCCTTCGGTGAGCACCACGGCCAGGGCGAGCCGCGCGTCGATCGCCTCGATCACCGCGGCTTTGGCGAAGCGCGGCGGCACGAAGACCACCGAGGTGTCGGCGCCGGTCGCCTCGACGGCCTCGGCGACGCTGCCGAAGACCGGGATCCCGTCGACGTCCTGGCCGCCCTTGCCGGGGGTGACCCCGGCGACGATGTTGGTGCCGGCGGCGACCATCCGGCGGGTGTGCCGGGTGCCTTCGGCGCCGGTGATGCCCTGGACCAGCACCCGGCTCTTGTCGGTGAGGAAGATTGCCATGATGGTCACGCCCCCTTGCCGGCGAGTTCGGCGGCGAGCCGGGCCGCGCCGTCCATGGTGTCCGAGCTGATCACTCCGGGTAGTGCCGCCTCGGCGAGGATCCGGCGCCCCCGCGCTGCGTTGTTGCCGTCCAGCCGTACCACAACCGGTTTTGAAATCGTCTCGCCCGCATCGGTGAGCAGGCCGATCGCCTGGACGATGCCGTCGGCGACGGCATCGCAGGCGGTGATCCCGCCGAAGACGTTGACCAGGACGCTGCGGACGTCCGGATCGCCCAGAATGATCTCCAGACCGTCTGCCATCACCTGTGCCGAGGCGCCGCCGCCGATGTCGAGGAAGTTCGCCGGCCGGACCCCGCCGTACCGCTCGCCGGCGTAGGCGACCACGTCCAGGGTGCTCATCACCAGGCCGGCGCCGTTGCCGATCACCCCGACCGAGCCGTCGAGTTTGACGTAGTTGAGGTTCTTGGCGGCGGCCCGGCCTTCGAGGGGATCGGTGCTGGTCACGTCGACGAACTGCGGGTGGCCGGGCTGGCGGTAGCGGGCGTTGTCGTCCAGGGTCACCTTGCCGTCCAGCGCGAGCACGGTGCCGTCGGCGAGTTTGGCCAGCGGGTTGATCTCGACCAGGGTGGCGTCCTCGGCGCGGAACACGTTCCACAGCCGGACCAGGACGGTGGCGGCCAGGTCGCGTACGTCGTCGGGCAGCCCGGCGCCGGCGGCCAGCCGCAGCGCGTCTTCCCAGCCGAGCCCGGCGTCCGGGTTCACGTCGAGCCGGGCCAGCGCGTCCGGGTTCTCGGCGGCGACCTGCTCGATCTCGACGCCGCCGGCGCGGGAGGCGAGCGCGAGGAACGTCCGGTTGGACCGGTCGAGCAGCAGCGACACGTAGTACTCCTCGACGATGTCGCTGGCCTCGGTGATCAGCACCTTGTGGACGGTGTGGCCCTTGATGTCCATGCCGAGGATCGCGGCCGCGACCTCGCGGGCGTCGTCCGGTCCGTCGGCCAGCCGGACACCGCCGGCCTTGCCCCGGCCACCGGTCTTGACCTGGGCCTTCACCACCACACGGCCGCCGATGTCGGCGGCGGCCGCGTACGCCTCCTCGGGTGTGGCGGCGACCCGGCTGCGGCTGACCGGTACGCCGTGCTTGGCGAAGAGTTCCTGTGCCTGGTGTTCCAACAGATCCACCGGGCCTCCCTTCAGGAGGAAATCGGGACCGGATGCGAATGAGGTGCCGAGCGCGGAAAACGTTCCGCGACCCTCTAGACACCTGGCTGTTACATGCGCCACGATATTGCCTACCCCATACGGTATGCAATCCCAGAAGCTGACCGCGGATCAGCACCACCAGCAGCGGTGGCGCACACAGGAGGCTCGCTCATGGGTAAGGCACTTGAGGGCGTTCGGGTCCTCGACATGACACATGTGCAGTCCGGTCCCTCGTCCACGCAGCTGCTCGCGTGGCTGGGCGCGGACGTCATCAAACTGGAGGCGCCGGGACAGGGTGACATCACCCGCTCCCAGCTCCGGGACATCCCCGGCGTGGACAGCCTCTACTTCACGATGCTGAACGCCAACAAACGCAGCATCACCCTCAACATGAAGCACCCGGAGGGCAAGGAGATCTTCACCAGGCTGGTGTCCGGCGTGGACATCCTGGTGGAGAACTTCGGGCCGGGCGTCGTCGAGCGCTTCGGCTTCCCCTGGGAGAAACTGCAGGAGATCAACCCCGGCCTGGTGTACGCGTCGATCAAGGGCTTCGGACCCGGTCGTTACGCCGACTTCAAGGCGTACGAGGTGATCGCCCAGGCGATGGGCGGGGCGATGAGCACCACCGGGTTCGAGGACGGTCCGCCGACCGCCACAGGCGCCCAGATCGGCGACTCCGGCACCGGCATCCACCTGGTCGCCGGCATCCTGGCCGCGCTCTACCAGCGCACCCGTACCGGCCGGGGCCAGCGGGTCCAGGTCGCCATGCAGGACGCCGTGCTCAACCTGTGCCGGGTCAAGCTGCGTGACCAGCAGCGGCTGGCGCACGGGCCGCTGGGGGAGTACCCCAACGAGAACTTCGGTGACGAGGTGCCCCGCTCCGGCAACGCGTCCGGCGGCGGACAGCCCGGCTGGGCGGTGCGCTGCGCCCCGGGCGGGCCCAACGACTACATCTACGTGATCATCCAGCCGGTCGGCTGGAAGCCGATCTGCGACCTGATCGGCAAACCCGAACTGGCCGACGACCCGGCCTGGAGCACCCCGCAGGCCCGCCTGCACAAACTCGACAAGGCGTTCGCGCTGATCGAGGAGTGGACCGAGCGGCACACCAAGCAGCAGGTCATGGAACAGCTCAACGCCCGCAACGTCCCGTGCGGGCCGGTGCTGTCCACCCGTGAGCTGATCGAGGACGAGACCCTGGCCGCGCTGGGCTCGGTGGTCGAGGTCGACCACCCCGAACGGGGCCCGTTCAAGACCGTCGGCAACCCGATCAAGCTGTCCGACTCGACCGTCGACATCGAGCGTTCGCCCCTGCTCGGCGAGCACACCGAGCAGGTTCTCGGCGAACTCGGCTTCACCGAGCAGGGCATCGGCGACCTGCGTGCCGCCGGCGTCATCTGACGACTGTCCTTGACTAGGGAGACGACATGTCGAAATACGACCGCGAAGCCGTACGCCGGGTGCTCGACCAGGCCGGCGCCGAGGGACGCAGTTCGCTGACCGCTCCGGAGGGGCGGCTGGTGGTCGAGGCGTACGGGATCGCCACCCCCGGCGAGGGCCTGGCCGGCAGCGCCGACGAGGCGGTGGCGCTGGCCGAGAAGATCGGCCTGCCGGTGGTCCTGAAGATCGTCTCGCCGGACATCCTGCACAAGACCGAGGCCGGCGGGGTGCTGGTCGGGCTCGGCTCGGCCACCGAGGTCGCCGCCGGCTTCGACACGATCCTCGCCAACGCGCGGGCCTACGACGCCGACGCGACGATCGTCGGAGTGCAGGTGCAGCAACAGCTCAGCACCGGGCCCGGGGTCCACGAGGTGATCGTCGGCACCGTGACCGACCCGACGTTCGGCAAGATCGTCGCCTTCGGCCTCGGCGGGGTGCTGGTCGAGGTGCTCAAGGACGTCACCTTCCGGCTCGCCCCCACCGACACCGCCACCGCGCTGTCGATGATCGACGGCATCGCCTCGGCCGAGATCCTGCGCGGCGTACGCGGGGCGGCGCCGGCGAACCGGGAGGCCCTGTCCGACCTCATCGTCCGGCTCTCCGACCTGGTCACCGACTTCCCGGAGCTGGCCGAGGTCGACCTCAACCCGGTGCTGGCCACCCCGGCCGGCGCGACCGCGGTGGACGTGCGGATCCTGGTCGACCCGAAGGCCGCCCAGCGCCCCGGGCAATTCACCGACGAGGAGATCCTGGCCAGCATGAACCGGATCATGCGGCCCGCCTCGATCGCCGTGATCGGAGCGTCCGCCGAGTCCGGCAAGATCGGCAACTCGGTGATGAAGAACCTGGTCAACGGCGGCTACCAGGGCGAGATCTACCCGATCAACCCGAAGGCCGCCGAGATCCTGGACCGCAAGGCGTACGCCAGCATCTCCGACGTGCCCGGCCCGGTCGACGTCGCGATCTTCGCGATCCCGGCCAAGTTCGTGCCGGCCGCCCTGGAGGAGGTCGGCGCCAAGGGCGTGGCCGGGGCGATCATGATCCCGTCCGGCTTCGGCGAGATCGGCAACCACGAGCTACAGGCCGAGGTCCTCGGGATCGCCCGCCGCCACGGCGTACGCATCCTCGGGCCGAACATCTACGGCTACTACTACACCCCGGAGAGCATGTCCGCGACGTTCTGCACGCCGTACGACGTCAAGGGCGGTGTGGCGCTCTCCTCGCAGAGCGGCGGCATCGGCATGGCCATCCTCGGCTTCAGCCGGTCCGCGCAGATGGGTGTGTCGGCGATCGTCGGCGTCGGCAACAAGGCCGACATCGACGAGGACGACCTGCTCACGTTCTTCGAGAGCGACCCGAACACCCAGCTCATCGCCATGCACCTGGAAGACCTCAAGGACGGCCGGTCGTTCGCCCGCGCCGCCAAACGGGTCTCGGCCAGCAAGCCGGTGCTCGTGCTCAAGGCCGGCCGCACCGACCAGGGCGCCAAGGCGGCCAGCTCGCACACCGGCGCGCTGGCCGGCAACGACAAGGTCTACGACGACATCCTTCGGCAGAGCGGCGTGATCCGCGCTCCGGGCCTCAACGACCTGCTGGAGTACGCCCGCGGCATCCCGCTGCTACCGACCCCGCAGGGCGAGAACGTCGTCATCATCACCGGCGCCGGCGGCTCCGGGGTGCTGCTCTCCGACGCGTGCGTGGACAACCGGCTCACGCTGATGGAGATCCCGGCCGACCTCGACGAGGCGTTCCGCAAGTTCATCCCGCCGTTCGGCGCCGCCGGCAACCCGATCGACATCACCGGCGGCGAACCGCCGTCGACCTACCGCAACACCATCGCGCTCGGCCTGTCCGACCCGCGCATCCACTCGCTGATCCTCGGCTACTGGCACACCATCGTCACACCGCCGATGGTCTTCGCCGAACTCGTGGTCGACGTCGTGAGTGAGTTCCGGGCCAAGGGCATCGACAAGCCCGTGGTCGCCTCGCTCGCCGGCGACGTCGAGGTCGAGGTGGCCAGCGAACATCTGTACCGGCACGGCATCGTCGCCTATCCGTACACCACGGAGAAGCCCGTCGCCGTGCTCGGCGCGAAGTACCGGTGGGCACGTTCCGCCGGCCTGCTCGGCGGCCGATCGGACGACCGCTGAGCCGTGCTCAGTTCCACCTCACCCGGTAGTTGGAGGGGCCACTAGCGACACAGCGACCGCTCCGCGGCCAATCCCCAGGAGGTCCACCATGGAGGCTTCCAGTTCTCCCTCGCCCAGCGAACCGAGTAGCACGTCACCACCGACCGCAACAGCCACTGCCACCGCTCCCGACGAGCGAGTATGGCGGGCCGGACGGCTCGAACCGATGCCGATCCGGGAGCTGCCGAAGGCGCCGCCCTCGATCCACCTGCTCGGCCCGACCGTGTTCCTCGTCGCTCTCGGCGTGGGCATGGGCGAGTCGTACATGTGGCCCCGTCTGGTCCTGATCTTCGGCCCGGAGATCAGGTGGCTGTTCCTGATCGGCGTCACCCTCCAGGCCTTCGTCATGCTGGAGATGGCCCGGTACGCGATGGCGACCGGAGAGAGCATCTTCTTCGGCGCCGCGCGGGTCTTCAAACCGCTCATGTGGTTCTTCTTCGTCACGGCGATCCTGGTCTACATCTGGCCAGGGCATCTGTCCACCGGCGCCGCCGCCTTCGAGCAGGTCACCGGCATCCCCTGGACCGTCACGGCGTGCGTCGGGCTGATCCTGGTCGGTGTGCTGTTCAGCCTGGCCAAGGTGATCTACCCGCTGCTGGAGAGCCTGCTCGGCCTGCTGATCGGGCTGCTCGTGGTCAGCACGTCGATCGTCGCGTCACTGGTCGGCCGGTGGGCCGACGTCACCTCGACGCTCGGTGGCATGTTCCACTTCGGCTACCTGCCCGACGAGGCGATGTCGGCGACCTGGTTCCCGGTCATCGTCGGCGCGATCGCCTTCGCCGGACCGTCCGGCATGCAGCAGATGTGGTACACGCTGCACCTGCGTGACTCCGGCGCCGGCATGGGCGCGCACATCCCGCAGATCCGCGGGCTGCGGCATGCCGGCGAGCAGGAGGAGATGCCGTCGCGGGGCTTCATGTTCGACACCGCGAACCCGGAGGAGATGAAGAAGTGGAAAGGCTGGCGGCGCTGGGTGACCTTCGACGCCCTGCTGCTCTTCTGGGGCGTCACCATGCTGGTCACGGTGTCGTTCACGGTGCTCGCCCAGACCGCCGTACGGGTCAACCCGAACGTCGGTGAGCTGATCCGCGACGGCGACCGTGAGGTGGCGCTGACCGCCATGGCCGACGCCTTCGCCTCGGCCGGCGCGCCCGTGCTGCACGGCGTGTTCCTCGGGTTCATCGCGCTGATCGGGCTGAACGCCACCCTCGGCCTGTTCGACTCGTTCTCCCGCGGCCAGGCCGACATGACCTACCACTTCGTCCGGGGCGCCAAGCGGTTCAGCATGTCCAAGCTGTACGCCGGCTTCCTCTGGGGCGTCATCACGTTCGGCATCCTGATCCTGAACTTCGGCCCCGCCGACGGTCCGGGCGCGATCCTCGACGTGCTGGCCTTCCTGTCCACCTTCGCGATGGGCGCTTACTGCGTCGTACTGCTGCTGGTCAACAACCGGATGCTGCCGAAACCGATCCGTCCCGGCATCCTGCAGAACGTCGTGATCGGGTTCGGCGCGGTGTTCTACCTGGGCATGCTGATCTACAGCCTGGTGCGGTTCGGCGTGGTCATCTGATGACCGGGGCGAACCTGCGTCACCTCGGCCAGCTCGCACTGCCGGGCGCCGGCATCGGCGCGCTGGCCGGGTTCGCCGCCCTCGGACTGGCCTTGATCTCGGGCCAGCCCGTCGGCTGGGCCCTGGCCACCGGTGTGGCGCTCGGACTGCCGCTGGCGCTGCTCGGCGGCGGGTTCGGGGTGCTGCTGGCGGCCGGGGTCATCACACCCGGTGTTTTCGCCCCGACCGCGCTGTATTGGCTCCTCGGGTTCCCGCTGGCCCGGCTGGCGCACGAGGTGCTGGTCGGCCTGCTCCTGACCGGCCGTCCGGTGCTGCCGCCGGACGTGCTCGGCTTCCTCGCCTACCAGGCGATCGTGAGCCTCGGCTTCGCGATCGGTTTCAGCTGGCTGCACGAGCGGGTGGCGCCGGGCTGGCTGCGCCGGATCCGGCACGGCAACCCGCGAGCCGAGCGCCTCTACCAGTTCTACCTGCGGCACGCCGAGGCCCAGTGGAAGGCGCGAGAGACCCGCCGCCGGGCCCGGGCCGCCGCCCGATCAAAGGGAGCCTGATGAATCTGCCGTTCTGGGTGTGGGCCGTGACGATCATCGGTTTCGTCGCGATGATCGCCTTCGACTTCTACCTGGTCGCCCGGAACCCCCGGGAGCCGTCCTTCCGGGAGTGCGTCGCCTGGGTGAGTTTCTACGTGCTGGCGGCGGTCGCCTTCGGGTTCCTGCTGATGGGGACCTACGGGCCCGGGTACGGCGGGCAGTTCTTCGCCGGCTGGCTCACCGAGTACTCGCTCAGCGTCGACAACCTGTTCGTCTTCATCATCATCATGAGCCGGTTCGCGGTGCCGGTGAAGTACCGGCAGAAGGTGCTGCTCATCGGCATCGTGCTGGCGCTGCTGATGCGGGGACTGTTCATCGCCGCCGGCGCCTCGGCGGTGGCCCGCTTCGACTGGCTGTTCTACCTGTTCGGGGCGTTCCTGATCTACACCGCGGTGAAGCTGGTCGGGCCGCAGCAGGAGGACGAGTTCTCGGAGAACTTCGCCCTCCGCACGGCGAAACGGTTCCTGCCGACCACCGAGTCCTACCGGGGCGCGTCGATGCTGGTCCGGGTGGACGGCCGGCGGATGGTGACGCCGATGCTGATCGTGATGGTCGCGATCGGCACCACCGACCTGCTCTTCGCGCTCGACTCGATCCCGGCGATCTTCGGGCTGACCCAGGAGCCGTACCTGGTGTTCACCGCGAACACCTTCGCGCTGATGGGTCTGCGGCAGCTCTACTTCCTGCTCGGCGGGCTGCTGGACCGGCTGGTCTACCTCAGCAAGGGCCTGGCGTTCATCCTGGCCTTCATCGGCGTCAAGCTGATGCTGGAGGCGGCGCACCACGACGGGGTGTCCTGGGCGCCGGCGGTGCCGATCACCGTCTCGCTCGGTGTCATCGTCGGCACGTTGATCATCACCACCGTCGCCAGCCTAATCAAGTCCCGCAGAAGTGAGCGGGAGGAGCAGCCGGCCTGATCGTCAGGCGTTGATCAGGCCTTCCTCCGGGGCGGAGCCGCTGAGGAAACGCGCGATCTCCTCGTCGCTCGGCCGGGCGGCCCGACGCTGGTTCTCCAGCGCGGCCGCCAGGCCGAGCCCGAGGGTGCGGCCGTCGGCGGGGGAGCCGGACGGCAGTGCCAGCCGGTCGGTGAGGCGGTTCAGGGTACGGGTGAACTTCCGCCACGTGGTCATGACTACATCACTCCTGCTTGTCGGTCTTGCCTGAGACGCAACTCCAGCATACAGGCTTCGGTATACAATAAACGATCTAGTGACCAAAGCCACCGCCCCACTGGACACCCTGCCGCACCATGGTCCACGATTAGTGTGTACCCCATACGGTATGCAATCACCGGTACCGAGGAGGGTGATACATGCCGCAGTCGCGCGACCATGGAGGGCTCGGATCATGACCATCGCATCACTCCGGGAAACAGATGCCGGCGACACCGTCGGCCCGCAGAAGCTCACCGACGGGATCCATCTGGTCGTCGACGCGCTCAAGCTCAACGAGGTCGAGGCCATCTACGGGGTGGTCGGCATCCCGATCACCGACCTGGCCCGCCTGGCCCAGGCGTCGGGCATCCGCTACGTCGGCTTCCGGCACGAGAGCGCCGCCGGGCACGCCGCCGCGGCGGCCGGATTCCTGACCCGCAAACCCGGCATCTGCCTGACCGTGTCCGCGCCGGGCTTCCTCAACGGGCTGGTCGCGCTGGCCAACGCCACCGTCAACTGCTTCCCGATGGTGCAGATCTCCGGCTCCAGCGAGCGGCACCTGGTCGACCTGCAGCGCGGTGACTACGAGGAGATGGACCAGCTGGCGGCGGCCCGGCAGTTCTGCAAGGCGGCCTACCGGGTACACCGGGCCGAGGACATCGGCCGTGGCGTGGCCCGCGCGATCCGCACCGCGGTGTCCGGCCGGCCCGGCGGGGTCTACCTGGACATCCCGGCCGCCGTCCTCGGCGAGGTCATCGACGCCGATCTGGGCGCGGCCTCGCTGTGGCGGGTGGTCGACCCGGCGCCGCGACAGGTGCCCGAGCCCGCCGCCCTGGACCGGGCCATCGAGCTGCTCGCCGGCGCCCGGCGGCCGCTCGTCGTGCTCGGCAAGGGCGCCGCGTACGCCCAGGCCGACGACCAGATCCGCCAGTTCGTCGAGCGCACCGGGATCCCGTACCTGCCGATGTCGATGGCCAAGGGCCTGCTGCCCGACGACCACCCGCAGTCGGTGGCCAGCACCAGGTCCCTGGCCCTGCGCCGGGCCGACGTCGTGATGCTGGTCGGCGCCCGGCTGAACTGGCTGCTCGGGCACGGCGACGCCCCACAGTGGAACCCGGACGTCAAATTCATCCAGGTCGACATCGCCAGCACCGAGCTGGACAGCAACCAGCCCATCGCCGCGCCGCTGGTCGGCGACGTCGGCTCGGTCCTCGAGGCCCTGATCGAGCGGACCGGGCCGGGCCGGATCACGGTGCCGGCCCCGTGGCGCGACGAGCTCGCCGCCCGGTCCGCCGACAACGTCGCCAAGATGGCCAAACGCCTGGCGGCGGCCGCGACCGCCCACCCGATGAAGTTCCTCGGCGCGCTCCAGGCCATCCGGGACGTGCTGCACGACAACCCGCGGGCGTACGTGGTCAACGAGGGCGCGAACGCACTGGACCTGGCCCGCAACACGATCGGGATGCGGGTGCCCCGGCACCGGCTGGACAGCGGCACGTGGGGCGTCATGGGCATCGGACTCGGGTTCGCCATCGCCGCCGCGGTGGAGAGCGGCGACCCGGTCGTGGCCATCGAGGGTGACAGCGCGTTCGGGTTCAGCGGCATGGAGCTGGAGACGATCTGCCGCTACGACCTGCCGATCGTCACGGTCGTGCTGAACAACAGCGGGGTGTACCGCGGCGACGCGGCCGCCTCCGAATCAGGCGACCCGGCCCCGACCGCACTCCAGGCCCGGCACGACCTGATGATCGCCGCGTTCGGCGGCAAGGGTTACCGGGCGACCACCCCCGAGGAGGTCACCGCCGCCCTCCGCGAGGCGCTGGCGCTCGGCAAGCCGGCGCTGATCGACTGCGTGATCGACCCCGCCGACGGCACCGAGAGCGGCAACATCGCGCACCTCAACCCGAAGGGCATCACGGTCCAGCGCTGAGCACGGCCGATCCGGCAGCGGCGAGCGATCGCCGCTGCCGGACGTATGTCCAGCCCTGGTAGAAGACGGAGGCTCACATGTACACAGTGACCGACCCCGCGACCGGCGAACTGATCGAGAAGATCGAGAACAGCACCGACGACGAGATCCGGGAGGCCATCGGGCGGGTCCATCACGGATACCAGTCGTGGCGGCGCCGGCCGGTCGCCGAGCGGGCCGCGATCGTGGCCCGCGCCGCCGGCCTGTTCGCCGCCCGCGCCGACGAGCTGGCCGCCACGATGACCCTGGAGATGGGCAAGCGGATCAACGAGGGCCGCGGCGAGATCGGCGTGGTCGTCGACATCTTCCGGTACTACGCCGACAACGCCGCCACCCTGCTGGCCGACGAGCCGCTGGAGATCAGGGGCGGCGCGGCCGTCATCACCAAGAACCCGATCGGGCCGCTGCTCGGCGTCATGCCGTGGAACTTCCCCTGCTACCAGGTGGCCCGGTTCGTGGCCCCGAACCTGGTGCTCGGCAATACCATCCTGCTCAAGCACGCGTCGGCCTGCCCGCGATCGGCCCTGGCCATCGAGCGGATCCTGCACGAGGCCGGGGTGCCCGCCGACGCGTACGTCAACGTCTTCGCCGCCAGCGCCCAGATCCCGATGATGCTCGCCGACCCGCGGATCCAGGGCGTGTCACTGACCGGCAGCGAACGCGCCGGCATCGCGGTGGCCGCCGAGGCCGGCCGGAACCTGAAGAAGGCGGTCCTCGAGCTCGGCGGCTCCGACCCGCTGATCGTGCTGGACACCGACGACATCGACGATCTGGTACGGGCCACCGCCACCACCCGGATGCGCAACTGCGGCCAGTCCTGCAACGCGCCGAAGCGGATGATCGTGCTGGCCGATCTCTACGACGAGTTCGTGGACCGGCTCACCGCGTACGTGGCCGAGACCTTCGTGCCCGGCGACCCGAACGACCCGGCCAGCAAGCTGCCACCGCTGGCGTCGATCGCGGCCGCCGACGAGGTGGCCGGCCAGGTCGAGGCCGCGATCAGGCAGGGCGCGAGGCTGCGCACCGGTGGACGCCGGATCGACCGGCCCGGCGCCTGGTTCGAGGCGACCGTGCTCACCGACGTCACCCCGGACATGGACCTCTACCACGAGGAGGTCTTCGGCCCGGTGGTGCTGGTCTTCCGGGCCGAGACCGAGCAGGAGGCCATCGCGATCGCGAACGACTCCCCGTTCGGCCTCGGGGCCAGCGTGTGGGGTACCGACCCGCAGCGGCTGCGCCGGGTGGCCGGGCAGATCGAGTCCGGCATGGTCTACCTGAACAGCGCCGGCGGATCGCAGGCCGACCTGCCCTTCGGCGGGATCAAACGCTCCGGGATGGGCCGGGAGCTGGGCCCGGCCGGCATCGAGGAGTTCATGAACAAGAAATCGATCAAACTGTAGGTCAGCCCAGGGGGTCCGGCTCGCCGGACTCCCTGCGCCGCTGGTGGTACGACTCCCGAGTGCGCTCGGTGTGCTTGCGCATCAGCTCGCCGGCCCGCCTGCTGTTGCCCTCGGCGATCGTCTCGATCAGGGCCGCGTGCTCGTCCCACGCCTCGCGGCCACGGGTCCGGGCGATCGGCGAGTAATACCACCGGGTCCGCCGGTCCACCATCGCGATCAGCTGGGCCAGCACCTTGTTGCCGGACATGTCGACCAGGTGCGCGTGCAGCGCCGCGTTGGCCTCGACCAGCGCCACCTGACTGTCCTCGCTGAGCGCCTGCTCACCGGCCCGCTGCAGCTCGCGGAGCCGCTCGACCTGCTCGGGCGTCGCGTTCTTGGCGGCCAGCCGCGCCGACTCCGCCTCCAGCAGGGTGCGGGTGCTGAGCAGCTGGTCGGCCTCCTCCTCGGTGGGCACGTGCACGAACGCGCCGAGCGCCGGCCGCAGGTCGACCCAGCCCTCGTTGTGCAGCCGCTGGAGGGCCTCGCGGACCGGCTGGCGGCTCACCCCGAGGTGGGCGGCCAGCTCGTTCTCGACCAGGTGCTCACCCGGCTGGAGCTCCCGATTGATGATCATCTCGGCCAGGGCGTCGTAGACCGCCTGGCGCAGGGGCGCGGGCCGCTCCAGGGGCTGTCGTGCCGCCCGGGCCCCGCCCAGTGAACGTCGCGCGCCGGCTGGCGAGGTCGCGCCTCTCCGATCGGTCATGGGAATACCTCCGGCTGCGATAAACGAAAGGCGGCGAGAAACGATCGAGCTGGGCTATAGCATACAGTCGCCGAGATGCAATGACGGATCGGCCGCAGGGGTCGACGGCCGGAACCGTCCACCCCTGCGGCCGTTGACGTGCTACTCGAACTCCTTCACCGCGGCGATGGACAGGCCGTGCGCGGTGTTCGCCTCGCGCTCGATCATCACCTCGACCAGCACCGGCCGGCTGGTACGGCGGGCCTCCTTGCTGGCCCAGGCCAGGGCGTCGGCGATCTCACCCGGCTCGTGCACACGGCGCCCGGCACACCCGTACGCCTCCATGATCTTGACGTTGTCGGTGCCCTGCTGGTCGTAGTGGATGTCCACCTCGTAGTTCATGTCGTAGCCGATCTCCGCCTGGCGGATCAGCCCGAGGTACTCGTTGTTCAGCATGATCAGCACGAACGGGATGTCGTACTGGGCGGCGACGGCCAGCTCCTCGACCAGGAACTGGAACGAGTAGTCACCGACCACGCCGACCACCTCGGCATCCGGCCGCGCCGACTTGACCCCGATCGCCGCCGGGATCTCCCAGCCCAGCGGCCCGGCCTGGCCGCAGACCTGGTAGTGCCGGGGCTTGAACACCCGCTGGAACTGCCCGGACCAGATCTGGTAGAGCCCGATCGCGGTGACGAAGTAGGTGTCCGGGCCGAAGAACTCGTTGATCTCCCGGAACACCCGGGGCGCCTTGATCGGGACCGTGTCGAAATCGTCCCGGCGGCCCAGCGTCTCGCGCAGCCCACGGACCGTCGACACCCAGGCGCCGCGGTCACGCCGGACACCGCGCCGCCGGGCCGCGTCGAGCAGCGCCGCCAGGAACGGCCCGGCCGCCGACACCACGCCGAGGTCCGGCCCGAACACCTTGCCGAGCTGCGTCGGCTCGATGTCGACGTGGATGAACCGCCGGTCGCCGCGATAGGTCTCCAGGTCACCGGTGTGCCGGTCGCCGAAGCGGGCGCCGACCGCGAGCACCAGGTCGGACTCCAGGAAGGACGCGTTGCCCCAGCGCTGGGTGGTCTGGATGCCGGTCATCCCGGCGAACAGGTCGTGGTCCTCGGGCAGCGCGCCCTTGCCCATCAGGGTCACCTGCACCGGGATGTCCAGGGCCTCGGCGACCTCCCGCAACAGCCCGGTCGCCTCGTCGATGATCACCCCGCCACCGGCCAGGATCAGCGGGCGTTCGGCGGCCAGCAGCATGTCGAGCGCCCGTTCCACCCGGGGCGGGTGCGGCTCGACCCGGGGCACCGGCAGCGGCGCGTCGATCGAGGCGTCCCACTCGATCTCCTGCCGTGCCACGTCGATCGGCAGGTCGATCAGCACCGGCCCGGGCCGGCCGGAACGGGCGATCCGGAACGCCTCCCGGAAGATCCACGGCGCCTGGGCGGCCTCCTTGACCTGCACCGCCCACTTCGTGACCGGCTTGGCGATCTCCACGATGTCCACCGCCTGGAACGCCTCCTGATGCAGCTTGCCGGTCGGCGCCTGACCAGTGATGCAGAGCATCGGGATGGAGTCGGCGTGCGCGGTGTACAGCCCGGTGATCATGTTGGTGCCGGCCGGCCCGGAGGTGCCGATGGCCACGCCGACCCGGCCGTTGGTGCGGGCCCAGCCGTCGGCCATGTGGGTGGCGCCCTCCTCGTGCCGGACGATCAGGTGTTTGATCTCGCTGCGCCGCAGCGCCGCGTAGAGCGGAAGGATGGCGGCGCCCGGGCAGCCGAACGCGATGTCCACGCCCTCCGACGCGAGCACCGCGACGACCGCGTCCATACAGGGGATCTTCGGCATGGGTTCAGACCTCCGAGAAACGGGTCACGCCGGAGCCGGCGTGGGGATGATCGGCGCCCGCTTGACCATGGTCCGGGCCAGCAGGTCGGTTGCCGCGTGGACGGTGCGCAGCGTCGGGGCCGGCGCTCCGGTGATGTCGGCCATCTCGACCACCGCGGCGACCACGGCGTCGAGTTCCAGTTGTTTGCCGGCTTCCAGGTCCTGGAGCATCGAGGTCTTGTGGTGCCCGACCCGCTGCGCGCCGTCGAGCCGCCTCGCGATGGAGATCTCCGGGGTGCTGCCGACCCGGGCGGCGATGTCGAGGATCTCCTCCATCATCAGCTCGACGACCCGGCGGGTCCCGGCACTCTCACAGATCTCGACCATGGTGGCCCGGGTGAGCGCGCTGATCGGGTTGAGCGAGGCGTTGCCCATCAGCTTGATCCAGATGTCGTCGCGCAGCCGGGGCTCGACCGGGCACTTCAGGCCGCCGGCGATCATCGCCTCGCTGAACCACCGGCACCGCTGCGACACCGTGCCGTCCGGCTCGCCGATGGAGAACCGGGTGCCCTCCAGATGCTGGATCACGCCCGGCGACTTGATCACCGTGGCCGGGTAGACCACGCAGCCGATCGCCCGTTCCGGCGCCATCACCGCGGAGGTCTCGCCGTCCGGGTCCACCGCCTCGATCCGCTGCCCCTCGTACGGCCCGGGCAACTTGTGGAAATACCACCACGGAATGCCGTTCTGCCCGGCGACCAGAGCCGTCTCCGGGCCGAGCAGGGGCGCCAGCAGGGGACCGGCCGAGGCGTACGAATGCGCCTTGAGGCCGAGGAAGACGTAGTCCACCGGGCCGACCGTCGTCGGATCGTCGGTGGCGTGCGGATGTGCGGAGAAGTCTCCGCGTGGGCTGAGCACCCTCACCCCGTGGGCCCGCAGCGCGGCCAGGTGCGCCCCGCGGGCGATCAGATGGACGTCGGCTCCGGACCGGCACAGCGCGGCGCCGACATAGGCGCCGATGGCACCGGCTCCGAGCACTGCAACTCGCATGGGCCACCCCCTGTTTGCACACGGATGTGTATGCGTTATGGGGAGTACAGTATGCAATCCGATAACGAAGAACAAGCGTGCCCCGGGCGGGGCACGCTTGTCGGCGGAATCAGTAACCGAAGTCCTGGGTGTAGTACGGGGTGCCGCTCGCCGAGTAGACGACACCCACGCCGACCGACTTCGACTTGCAGTTGAGGATGTTCGCGCGGTGGCCCGGGCTGTTCATCCAGCCGTCCACCACCGACGCGGCGGTCTGGTAACCCCACGCGATGTTCTCGGCGGACGGCTTGCCGTACCCGGTGGCCTTGGCCCGGGCGACGAACGACGAACCGCCGCTGCCGGTGTGCGAGAACGTGCCGGTCTTCGCCATGTACGCGCTGTGCCCGCGGGCCGCGGTGGTCAGCTGCGCGTTCACCTTCAGGGCACCGCAGCCACGCTTGGTGCGCTCGATGTTGGTGAGCCGGTTGACCTCGGTCTGCAGCGTCTGCTCCGAGGCTTTCGCCGGGGCTGCCTCGGCCGGGGTCGCGATCATCGTCAGGGCGCCGGCGACGGCGGGGGCGAGGAGAGCGGTCACGGCGAGGCTGCGGAGAAGCTGGCGCAAGAGCAAACCCTTTCGGCGGTACGGGGCCCGCGTTTCGGGCTCACCGATGACTTCGGCCCGGCTCCCGCCCCGGTGATCGCCAACACGGTGCGTGATGGTCTCCGTCCGGTTGCGGCGGATCATGGGACCGAATATCGATTGGGAACGTTCCCGGTGTACCGTGCCGTCGGACATCGAACATCATTTAAGACAATTTGGAGTTACCGTGAGTGCTGACGGTGCGCCCCGTTCGAAGTGGCCGCTCGCCGTGGCCGGGGGAGCTCTTGCGCTCGTCGTCGCCGTGCTGGCCGTCGTCTACCGGGCCGTGATCGGCGACACCGGCGCGCCGAAGTTCGCGCCGATCGAGGTGGCCGAAGGCTTCCCACCGGTGCTCCCACCGTCCTTCGACGGACCGTCAGCCGGCGCCACCACCGCCGCCCCGCGCCCGGCGAAACTCTCCCCGTCCTCGGTCCGCAAATCGTCGCGGCCCGCCACGGCGGCGCCCGGAAAGCCGATCGCCGACTACTCGGCGTGTTCCAACGGGCGAACCGTGATCTTCAAGGCCACGTTCGCCGAGGACTTCGGCTACCGCCACGTCTTCATCGACACCGACTCCGACCCGAAGACCGGATACGCGGTCCTGGAGGTCCCAGCCGGCCTCGGCGCCGACTACATGATCGAGAACGACGTGCTGTACCGCTCGACCGGCGCGGACTGGTCATGGGCCGAGGTCGAGGGGATCGAGCCGCTGACCGGAGTCACCGGCGGCAGCTACCGCTGGCAGCTGCAACCGGGCTACGGCGTAGGCGACGTGGTGTTCAACGGCTCCGACGGCGAGACAACCGAGGAACTGTTCACCCCGGTAATCCAAGTCCGAGGCTGCTAGGCATCGCCTGCCCGCGGCTCGTCGCCCGTCTCCCGTCGCCCACGGCTTGTCGCGCACGGCTTGTCGCGCACGGCTTGTCGCGCACGGCTTGTCGCGCACGGCTTGTCGCGCACGGCTTGTCGCGCACGGCTTGTCGCGCACGGTCCGTCTCCCGTCGCCTACTGCCTGTCGCCCACTGCCCGTCGCCTACTGCCTGTCGCCTACTGCCCGTCGCTCGTCGCTCGTCGCTCGTCTCCCGTCGTCCGTCTCCCGTCGTCCGTCTCCCGTCGTCCGTCTCCCGTCGTCCGTCTCCCGCTGCCCGCCGCCCGTCGCTCGTCTCCTGCCGCCTGCCGCCCGCGGATCTTGCACGAATTTTCATTCTCGCGACGATCTTGCAGCCCTTTCCGTGTCCCCACGGGAAGAAGGCTGCAAGGTCTCCTCGGCGCAGTGGATCTTGCACGACAAAGCACACCCGGACGTGAAAGGTCGTGCAAGATCGCCGCGAATGTGGAAAACCGTGCAAGATCTACGAGGTGGGCGGGGGTCGATCTTCGCTAATGCGACATTCCCGGCCTCGGCCGCGTGCGTTACCGGTGTGACAGTCCGAAAATGGGCGGGAAGCATCGCGCGGCAGAGGGGATTGACCGCGTACAGGGTGAAGCCTTGAAGCAGCTTCCCCGCCGGGCGGAACCGCGCAAGATCACCCGTCGATGCGGGCAGACCTTGACCGGGAAAGCTCGCCGGCTTCCGGCGGCCCGCGATCGGCCGGGCCTTCAGCGGTCGGCACGACCTGCTTCGATGGAGGGCATGACCACGCGCATCGTCACCGCCGCCCGGGACATCGAGGCCCCGGCCGGGCGGATCTTCGAACTGATCGCCGACCCGGCACGGCAGCCGGAATGGGACGGCAACGCCAACCTGGCCTCGGCCGATCCCGGCCAGCGGGTACAGGCCGCCGGCGACGTCTTCGTCATGACGATCACCACCGGAGACCGGCGGGAGAACCACGTCGTCGAGTTCGAGGAGGGCCGGCTCATCGCCTGGAAGCCGTCCGAGGTCGGCAAGGACACCCCGGGGCACTTGTGGCGGTGGGAGCTCGAACCACTCGGCCCCGCGCTGACCCGGGTCACCCACACCTACGACTGGACCGGCCTGACCGACGAACGCCGCGTCCCCCGGGCCGAGGCCAACACCAGTGACAAGCTGCTGGCCTCGATCGACCGGCTCGCCGGACTCGCTCAGACGTAGGTCAGCGGGCAGCCGTGCCGCAGCGAGTGCTCGGCGGCCTGCCGGAACAGCGCCACGTAGAAGAGCAGCGGGTCCTCTATCGCGCGGGTCAGCGCCAGCGGGCCGGTCGGCAGGTCACCGGGCAGGCCGGTCTCGGCCACGATCGGGTCCAGCGCCGCCCGCAGCCGTTGCGCGCTGATCACGTTCGTCACGTCGCTGTAGGACGACGCCACCGGCAACTCGACCAATCCGGCGAAGTCCACCGGCACGATCAGCGACGCGTCCAGGACGTCGCCGACGTCGTGCCGCTCGCACACCTCGGCGAAGGCATCCATCGGCGGGATCAGCTTCTCCTCGAAGTCCGCGGCACCGGCCGGCGGCCCCGGATAGGGCGGCCGGCCCCGGGCGCCGAGTGCCTCGTCGAGCAGCGGCCCGCACTCATCACCCGCCCAGTTGGCAGCGCTGACAGAGACCAGATAGATGCCCACGCCGCGAAACTCTAGAGACCTTCCGCAATCAGCTCTGTCCCATCCGCGGGTGCCCTCGCTGCCCGGCCCGTCGAGCGGCCCGGCTTGTCGGGCACGGCCCGGCCCGTCGAGCGGCCCGGCTTGTCGGGCACGGCCCGGCCCGTCGAGCGGCCCGGCTTGTCGGGCACGGCCCGGCCCGTCGAGCGGCCCCGCATGTCGGGCACGGCCCGGCCCGTCGAGCGGCCC
>NZ_JBEZXU010000071.1:0-61518 GCF_040638175.1 Actinoplanes sp. NPDC026670 | reverse complement strand
GCCCTCATCGCCCTCGCCAAACTCCACCTCGGCGGCTACAACATCGACCTACCAGGCCGCACCTAACCCACACATCCACCCGGAGAGCCGACTTTTCACCCTCGCGCCGATCTTGCAGTCCTTTCCATGCCCCGACGGGAAGAAAGCTGCAAGGTCTCCCCGGCGCAGTGGACCTTGCACGACAAACCGCCCCCAGACGTGAAGAACCTTGCAAGATCCCTGCCAGGGAGGAGAACCGTGCAAGATCTGCACGGCCGGCCGAGGCCGAATCCTCCGCAAATGCGGTATTTCCGCTTCGGGCTGGTGTCCTACGTGTGCGGGGGCGGTGACCCGGGGTGTGCGGGTGCGGGTGTGGTGTCCTACGTGTGCGGGGGCGGTGACCCGGGTGTGCGGATGCGGGTGTGGTGACCGGCGGGTGCGGGTGTGGTGACCCGGGTGTGCTGGGGTGGGGCCGGTGTGCGGGGGTGGGGGCGGTGGGGCTGGTCAGGGGGTTGAGGCGGTTCGGAGGTCGGTCAGGCGCTGGCGTAGCAGGGCCGCCTGGTCGGGGGTCAGGCCGCCCTCGTTGAGGCGCTGGCGGACCTTGCCCAGCAACTCGTCCACCTGGTCGGTGACGCTGTCGTCGGTGGGGTCGATCAGGCGCAGCAGGTTCTGGAAGTCGAGAGCCACGTCGGGGCGGATCCCGCCGGACTGCTGGCCCTGTTCGATGGTGTCCTGGACCCGGGTCAGGGCGGCCTCGACGGTCAGCACCGGGTCGGTCGGGGTGACCGTCGTCGGCTCCGGTGGGGAGGGAGGCGGGGGCGTCGACGCGGCGGGGGAGATCGTCTCCTTCGGGACCAGCGACTCCGTCCGGGCCGTGGCCGGGGACGACGCCGGTGGCTGGGCGACCTCGACCGGCTCGCGGGGGGTGTTGGCGGCGTAGACGAGGGCCACACCGATCGCTGCCACGCCGGCTAGGGCGGCGCCGAACGCGACCCGCCGGGCGCCCGGGGAGGTGACCCGGGGCTGGGGCGGCAGCACCTTCGCGTGGCCGGTCGGCGGGGGCTTGGGCAGCGGGATCGTCAGGCGGGCCGGAGCCGACGGGACCAGCCGGGTCAGGGCTCGGCGGGCCTGGGCGGCGGTCGGGCGGCGGGACGGGTTGTCGTCGAGGCATCTGAGGATCAGCTCGCGCAACCGGCCCGGCAGGGTCTCCGGGAGCGGGGTGGGGCCGTGCGCCTGGGCGGCGGCCAGCTCCTCCCAGGTGTTCACGTCGTACGGCGGATCGCCGGTCACCATCTCGAACAGCAGGACGCCCAGCCCGTACAGGTCGGTGGCGGGCTCGGCGGGTTTGCCGTCGAGGCGCTCCGGCGCGGCGTAGGCGGGGGTGCCGAAACTGACCCCGGTGTCGTCGTCGTCGGCCTCGCCGGCGGCGGCGCTGATCCCGAAGTCGAGGAGTTTGACCCCGCCGGGACACAACATCACGTTGCCCGGCTTGATGTCGCGGTGCACCACCCCGGCGGCGTGCGCGGCGGCCAGCGCCTCGGCGACGGCGGCCCCGATCGACACCGCCTCACCCCACGGCACCGGGCCGTCGGCGTCGCACAGCCGTGCCGCGACGGTCTCGCCGCTGAGCAACTCCATCACCACGAACGGGGCGACCGAGCCGTCCGGCCGGACCGCCTCACGGTAGTCGTGGACTGCGGCGATGCCCGGATGGGAGAGCCGGGCCGCGAGCCGCGCCTCGCGCCACGCCATGTGCGCGGCCCGGGTGTCGCCGGCCGGCAACTTGACCGCGACCGGCCGGTCCAGCAGCTCGTCGGTGGCTCGCCAGACCTGCGCCATGCCACCCGTCTCGAGGAGCGTGACAAGGCGGTACCGCGAGGCGAGCAGCACTCCCGAGTCCGGCCAAACTTCGTGCATCCCAGGACATTCGCCCAGTCCGGCACAGCATGTCAACTCCCGGATTCGCGGGGCACGGCGCATCTCACCGTCCGTGCGGAAACCGGTGCAACTGATCAGCAAGCGGGGCGTGGCGCATCTCGCCGTCGGTGCGGTGACCGGTGCAACCGATCCGTGAGCGGGGCGTGGCGCGTCTCCGCGGTCTGTGCGGTGACCGGTGCAACTGATCCGGGGCGTGGCGCATCTCGCCGTCCATGCGGTGACCGGTGCAACCGATCCGCAACCGGCGGCGCACCGGACTGAACCCGGAACGGCGAACGATGACATCACCCCCGAGTTGAGGAGTCCCACCCATGCGTATGCGCCGTAGCGCCGCAGCAGTCGCCCTGGCCGTGGCGGTCGTCGTCCCCACCGCGGTGACAGGTGTGGCCGCCTATGCCCAGAGCCCGTCGCCGGCCGCCACGAGCGTGGTCACCGACAAGAAACCGAAACCGGACAGGAAGAAGACGCCGTTCCAGGCCAGCGGCACGGTCACCGCGGTCGACGCGGCCGCCGGAACGGTCACCGTCGCGGCCCGCAGCGGCACGAAGGATGTACGCGGGAAGACCGTGACGATGAGTGTCGCCGCCAACGCGCGGATCGTCCTGAACGGCCGGAAGGTGAAACTGGACGCCCTCATCGTGGGCCTGCGGGTGTCGGTGACCGGCACCCGGGCGGACACCGCCTACCTGGCCGGCCGGATCCAGGCCGTAGGGAAGGTGAAGCCGGCGCCCACGCCGTCCACCCCGACCGCTTCGCCGTCGCCCAGCGATTCGGTGTCCCCGGAACCGGCGCCGTCGCAGTCGTCCGCGCCCACGGAGTCGCCCACGGAGTCGCCCACGGGGTCGCCCACCGAGTCGCCCACGGAGAGCCCGGAGCCGTCCGAGAGCGAGTGACAAGACCACCGGCGACCGGTACGCCCCACCCGCCATGACAAGCCGGGGCGTGCCGGTCGTCGGCGTTTAAGACTAAGACCGGGAGCCCTCCGGCCGATTGCTGGCGGGGAGGGACCGGAGCAGGACGGAGTAGTGGCATGCCACCAGCGGTGCGCGCCGGCTCGTGGCGCGATCCGGTGCTGATCACGGTGGCGGTGGCCGCCGTGCTCGTGATCGGGGCGTTCCTGCTGGACGTGGGCACGCCCCGGGCTCAGATGATCGCGTGCTGGACCGTCACCCCGGTTCTCGACCTCGCGCTGTTCGGATTGTCCCGCCAGGTGTGCCGGGTGCCCGGCCTGCCGCCGCACGCGCGCCGTTTCTGGGCGTCGGTGGGCGTGGGCGGGCTGCTGTTCATGGTCGGCGACCTGGTCGAGCTGTGGTCGCTCGTCGCCGATCCGAGCGTCCAGCGGATCACGTTCCATCCGGTGCAGTCGGCGTCGATGATGCTCGGCGTGGTGGTGATGACGGTCGGCCTGCTGCTCACCCAGCGGGTGACCAGGTCCGGCCGGGAGCGGATCCGCCTGGTGCTGGACACCGCGATCCTGATGTCCGCCTCGGCCGTGGTGGCCTGGTGCCTGATGACCCGGCCGGGGATGGCCACGGCCGGGCCGGAGAACTTCTTCCTCGCCCTGTTCGGTTGTGGCGTGGTGCTCTGTGCGATCTTCGTGGCGATCCGGTCCGGGCTGACCGGGATGTCGCCGATGAGCCGGGTGGCGGCCGTCCCGATGGTGGTCGCCCCGATCGGCCTCGCGGTGTCGAGTGTGCTGCTGCCCAGCGGCAGTGTGCCGAACACCAGTGTGCAGATGGCGGCGGTCCTCGGCCCCTGCTTCCTGGTGCTGGCCGGGCCGCGGCTCCAGTTCCTGCACGGCGTGGACGGCCTGGACGGGCGGGAGTGGTTCAACAGGCGCCGCCGGTACAGCGTGCTCCCGTACACCGGCACTCTGGTCTGTGCGGTCGCCCTGGTGGTGATGCTGGCCTCCCGGGGGCTGGGGGTGTCGGCGTGGGGCGCGCTGGCCGGTCTGCTCGTCAACGTGGCCGTGGTGATCGCCCGGCAGGTGCTGGCGCTGGCCGACAACGACTCCCTGGTCGGCGAGATCAGGCACCGTGAGCAGCGCCTGACAGCCCTGCTGGAGCACTCCTCGGAGATCATCTCGATCGCCGGGCCGGGCGGCGGGTTCACCTACGCCAGCCCGGCGGTGGAGCGGATCCTGGGTTTCTCGCCGGCCGAGGTGCTGGGCCGGTGTTCGCTGGACATCCTGCACCGCGACGACCGGGCGCGGCTCGGCGCCGAGCTGGACGAGGTGTACGCGACCCCGGGTGCCGAGATGACCTTCCAGGGCCGTTACCGGCACGCCGACGGATCGTGGCGCTGGCTGGAGGTGGTCGCGGTGAACCTGATGGAGGAGCCCGGCATCGGCGGCGTGGTGTGCAACTCGCGGGACGTCACCGAGTCCCGGGAGCTGCACGAGCGGCTGCGCTACCAGGCCGGGCACGACGACCTGACCGGGCTGGCGAACCGGCGCGAGTTCACCGCGGCGATGGACGGCTGCCCGGGCGACGCCACGGTGCTGCTGATCGACCTCAACGGCTTCAAGCACATCAACGACACGTACGGCCACGCGGCCGGCGACGCGGTGCTGCGGCACGTGGCGGACCTGTTGCGTGACTGCACCGGCCCGGACGACGTGCCGGCCCGGCTCGGCGGCGACGAGTTCGCGGTGCTGACCGGCGGCGACCGGCCGGCTGCCGAGCGGATGGCGGACCGGATCCGGGCCGCGATCAGCGAACCGGCCGTGGTCGACGGCCGGGAACTGCGGGTGGGCGCCAGCATCGGCCTGGCGACCGGTCCGGCCGGCGTCGGCGACCATCTGCTGAACAGCGCCGACCTGCTGATGTACGAGGAGAAGCAGCGCAGCCGGACGTTGACGTCATGAGGCGGCACGTCGTCACGACCGCCCTGATCTGCCTGCTCGGCACCCTCTGGTACGGGCTGTGGCTGATCACCGCCCCGGGCACGGTGGCGATCGGCTACCTGTTCATGCCGCTGGCGATGACCGTGGGCGGGCTGTCGGTGCGTGCGCTGCGCCGGACGGCCCGCCCGGCCCTGGCCCCGGCCGGGCGCCGGTTCTGGCTGCTGCTGGAGATCTGCTGTTACCTGTTCGCGGCCGGGTTCACGCTGCTCGTGGTAGACGCGTTCCGGACCGCCCCGGAACTGCCGAACATGCCGCCGGCGGGGGCCGCGCTGATCGGCGCCGGGGTGCTGGTCGCGATGTGGGGCGTGGGTCAGGTGCCGGTCGGGGTCACCAGCTGGTACGAACGCGGCAAGCAGTGGCTGGACCGGACCATCGCGTTCCTCGGCTGCGCGATCGTGTTGTGGCATTTCGGCATCGCCCCGATGTTCTGGTCGCCCGACCCGTGGAGCCCGTCGGCGCTCACCGTGTTGCTCCTGGCGTGCGCGTTCGCGGCCGGGGCGATCACCAAGGTGGCGTATGTCGCCGGTGGCCCGGTGGACCGCCGGGCGATGCGCCTGGTCGCTTCGACCGGTCTGATAGCGGCCGCGGTGGCGCTGCTCGCGGTGCTGCGTGGCGAGAACGGGATCCTGCCCGGCCAGGCGGTGTGCATGCCGGTCTGCGGCCTGCTGATCGCGCTCGGCGTGCGCCGTCAGCTGACCGCGGCCACCGACCCGCGGGTGGTGGGCAAGGGCAACGTGTGGCTGCCGTACCTGGCGGTGCTGGCCGTGGACGTGCCCGTCGCGGACGTGCTGATCCGTCCATGGCACTGGGCGCCCGGTGTCTGGGAGGGCCGGGCCGTGGTGTCCGCCGCGGTCGTGGTGACCGGCCTGGTGGCGCTGCGGCAGTACGTGGTCTACCGGGAGAACGCCCGGCTGCTGCGGGAGAAACAGGAGTCCGAGGCGCGGCTGCGGCACGAGGCCACCCACGATCCGCTGACCGGCCTGGCCAACCGGGCGCTGTTCCGGCAGGCCCTGGACCGGGTCCTGGAGACCGGCCCGGCGACGGTGCTGCTGGCCGACCTGGACGAGTTCAAGACGGTGAACGACTCGCTCGGCCACGACGCGGGCGACGGCCTGCTGGTCGCGTTCGCACAGGTGCTGCGGGAGCTCGCCGGGCCGGGCGCCGAGGTGGCCCGGCTGGCCGGCGACGAGTTCGCGGTGCTGCTGCCACCGGACACCACCGGCGAGGAGCTGGCCGGGCGGATCGCGGCCGCCACCGCGGTGCCGATCAGCGACCAGCGGCTGCTGGTGAAGTTCAGCGCCGGGCTGGCCACCGCCCCGCCCGGTACTCCGGCCAGCGACGTGCTGCGCCAGGCCGACGCCGCCCTCTATGCGGCGAAGGAGCGCGGCCGCGCCAACTGGGTCCGCTACGCCTGGGGCATGGAACGGCCGGCGTCGGCGCACGCCCGGCTCGGCGGCGACCTGCGGCGGGCGCTGGACGCCGGTGAGTTCCGGATCGTCTACCAGCCGATCGTCTCGCTCGACGACGGCCGGATCGTCGGGGTGGAGGCGCTGGTCCGCTGGGAGCACCCGGAACGCGGCATGGTGTCGCCGGCCGACTTCATCCCGGCCGCCGAACGGACCGGCCTGATCGTGCCGCTGGGCCGCTGGGTGCTGCGCGAGACCTGTCGGCAGGCGGCCGCGTGGATCGCCGAGTTCGGCCCGGACGTGCTGGACAAGGCCGCCCCGAACGTGTCGGTCCGGCAGTTGCACGACCCGGACTTCGTGGCCGACGTGGCGGCCGCTCTCGCCGACTCCGGCCTGCCGTCGAACCGGCTGGTCCTGGAGCTGACCGAGTCGGCGGTGCTGCGTGGCCAGCACGTCTCCCAGGTGCTGCACGAGCTGCACGACATGGGGGTGCGGCTGGCCCTGGACGACTTCGGCACCGGCGAGTCGTCGCTGAGCCTGCTGCGGGCCTTCCCGGCGGCGATCGTCAAGCTGGACAAGTCGTTCGTCGACGGCATCGAGCTCGACGAGCCGGACACCCCGGCGGCGCACGCCCGGCAGGCGGTGGCCCGGGCGGTGGCGCAGCTCGCCGACGCGCTCGGCCTGGACACGGTCGCCGAGGGCATCGAGAGCCAGGAGCAGGCCGACCGGCTGCTGCGCCTCGGCTATCACGTCGGCCAGGGTTACCACCTGGGGCGGCCGATGCCGCCCGAGCAGCTGACCGAGCTCCTCGCCGCCCGGCGGGTGAAGGCCGCAGCCTAAAAGCCCGATATCGTACGGCGATGAGCGCCGACGACGGAACCGAGACCGCCCGGTCGCTCACCGAGTGGCTGGGCCAGCTGGCGTTCACCGACCTGCCGGAGGGGGACGCCGCCGCGCGGATCGCCGGCTCGGTGCAGCGGTGGGCGCAGTGGCAGGGCTGGCGGGTGTACCGGCGTGCGCCCAGCGTGTTCCCGCTGCCGCCGCCGCTGCGTGGCAACTCGGTCATCGACGTGGCCTGCGCCCGCCCGGACGGCCCGCCGCTGGCCGTCGAGATCGACCGCACCGACCGCCAGCGGACCGTCGACAAGCTGCTGGCCGAGGCGGCCGCCGGACGGGTCGCGATCTGGGTGCGCTGGGGGACCGGCCCGTTCCCGCCGCCCCCGCTGCCGGTGCACCTGGTGGTCCGTGAGGCGGCCCGCCGGTCCGGCCGGTGGTCTACGGTGTCGGCGGCGCCGCCCGCGCCACGTCACTCCGGCGCCGTCGGTTCCGGAGACCCCGTCCACGCCGAGGAGCTGCCATGGGACCTGTGAACGAGAGCCCGTACCGTCTGGCCTGGCGGGTCACCGAGCCGCTGCACGCGATGATCTACTTCGTGCCGGAGGCGCCGGAGCGCTACGCGGCGTTCGGCATCCGCCCGATGGACGGCTACTTCGCCTCCCGTGGCGCCGCGTTCGGCCCGGTGGGCCCGGAGATCGTGGCCGCCACCTTCTACAACTTCAATCCGGCCCGGGTGGCCCGGGCGCTGCCCGCGGTCTGGTCCAAGGCGTCGCCGGAGCAGCTGCTCGCGGCCCGTCTGGAGGCCGTTGACGCCGCTCTGACCCGAGGGCTGGGCGCGGAGGTGGTGAACGGCCCGGAGGTCGCCGAGGCGGCCGTGCTGGCCCGCCGGGCGGCGGAGAAGGCGGTGACCCTGCCGCACGGGCGGCCACTGTTCGCCGCGCACGCCGCCCTGCCCTGGCCGGACCGCCCGCACCTGGTGCTCTTCCACGCCCAGACGCTGCTGCGCGAGTTCCGTGGCGACGGGCACGTGGCGGCGCTGCTGTCGAACGGGATCAGCGGCCTGGACGCGATCGTCATGCACGAGGCCAGCGGCGATTCGCCGGCCGGCTTCCTGCGGGCCAGCCGGGGCTGGAGTCCCGAGCAGTGGGCCGAGGCTGAGGACGATCTGCGCCGCAGCGGCCTGCTGGACGCCGGTGGCAAGCTGACCGAGGCCGGGGTTGCTCTGCGGGCGCACGTCGAGGACCGCACCGACCAGGTGGCCGAGGTGGCCTGGCGGGAGCTCGGCGAGGACGGCTGCCGGCGGCTCGCCGAGCTGACCCGTCCGCTGAGCCGGGCCGTCGTCAAGGGCGGTCTGCTCAACCCGATGAGTTCTGTCACGCATTCCTCTCGGCCGAAACATTTGCCGGAGGGTGATCGGTAAGTCACGCTGGGTGCGTGACACAACATCTACGGAGACACCCGGCGTCCTGGTGGGCGCAGTTCCAAGAGGCCTCCGAGCGGTTCGACACCGCGTACCTGACCGAGGGGTTGGGTGACCTGATCACTCCGAAGATCGGCTCGCCGCTGCTGCGGCGGGAGGCGGAGATCGCCACCGACGTCGTGGTGCGGCACCTCAACAAACCGCAGGCCGAGGAGCTGGCGGACCGGGCCCGCAAGAGCGCGCAGCGGCTCGTCGAGACGGTGACGCGGCTGGAGGAGCGGTCCGGTGACGGCTTCTCGCTCGTCGAGGCGCACGCGCTGTGCCATCTGCTCGAGGGGCGGTTCGGTGAGGCGGCCAACGCGGCCGAGGAGTTCGTCAAGACCCAGCAGGTCCTGCGGATCTTCGTCGGCGCGATGCGGATGGAGCGGTTCGACGCGGATCTGGCGGTGAAGATGCTCGCGGCCGGGCACCAGCCGGCCGCGGCGATGCAGTCCGGGCTGGTGGTCGGCAAGTACAGCTGGTGGCCGAGCTGGCTCCTCAAGATCGTCACCGAGCGGGCGATGGACGGCCATCTCGACCAGGAGACCGTCGAGGCGCTGGACAAATGCGCGTACGCGGAGCTGAGCCCGGCCCAGTCACGGATCGCCCGCCGCCTGCTGGCCGGTGAGGACGCGCTGATCGACGCCTCGGCCGTCCGGCTGGAGGGCCTGGGCGAGGCCGACGCGGCCGAGAAACTCCGCAAGGGCGACCTGACTGCGGTCGCCCTCGCGGCGCGTCTCATTCCCGTCTAGTTGGGCCGTCTAGTCATGCCCGCCCGGTTCAGGCGCCACCCTCGGTGAGCGTCACCGTGGCCGGCTGGAACGCCGAGCCGGTCACGTCGACCCCCGCGGCCTTGGCCTGCTCGATCGCCTGGTTGATGTAGTCGTTCGTGTAGGCCAGGCCGGCCGGGGCCGCCTTCAGGACCGTGTCGCCGGTCTGGTTCTTGGTGGTCTGCGAGATGTCCACGGTCTGCTTCCAGGCCGCGTCGTCGATCACGCCGATCCCGGCGCCGGCGGCCGGCCAGACCAGCTTGTTGACCTCGTTCATCTGCCACAGCTGGTGGCTCTTGCCGAGCTTGGAGCCCTTGGCGACGACCAGGTCACGGCACTTCTCGGCGTTGTCCCGGCAGAACGCCCAGCCCTTGATCGTGGCGGTCAGGAACTTCACCGTCTGGGCCTGGTAGTTCGGGTCGTTGAGCTTCTCGGTGTTCGCCCACACCGCGTCCTGGAGCATCGACGACCCCTCGGTCTTCCAGTCGATGATCGAGAAGTCGTCGGCGGTGTAGAGCTGCCCGGTGGCCGGGTTCTTCGCCTCCAGCAGCTGGGCGTACTCGTTGTAGCTCATCGCCTGGGCGGCGTCGATCTCCTTCTTCAGCAGCGCCTGCATGTCGAACTGCTGCTGCACCAGGGTGACGTCCTTGCCCGGGTCGAGCCCGGCCTTGGTCATGCCGGCGAACAGCTCGAACTCGTTGCCGAAGCCCCAGTTGCCGACCTTCTTGCCCTTGAGGTCCGCGGCCTTGGTGATGCCGCTGTCCTTCCAGGCCACCTGGTAGGTGCCGGAGCGGGCGAAGATCTGCCCGACGTCGGTGATGCCGGCGCCCTGCTCGCGGGAGGCCAGCGCCTTGGGCACCCAGGCGATCGCGTAGTCGGCCTTGCCGGTGGCCAGGACGGTCTGCGGGACGATGTCGACGCCGCCTTCGATCAGCTCGACGTCGAGGCCCTGCTCCTTGTAGAAGCCCTGGTCCACGGCGGCGATGTAGCCGGCGAACTGGGCCTGGAAGAACCACTGCAACTGGAGCTTGATCGGGGTCAGGGCGCCGCTCGCGCCGGGGGCCGGGGTGCTCGGGGTGTCGGCGGTGCCACAGGCGGTCAGGATCAGCGCGGACGCGGTGACAATAGAGGCAAATATCCGGTTTCGTCGCACAAAAACCTCCGGGAAAACGGGCGGGATTCAGGAGAGAAGCCGTTGCCGCCACGGCATGGCGAGCCGTTCCAGCAGCAGCGTGACCAGGTAGAAGGTGAGTCCGAGGAGGCAGGCGCCGGCCACGAAGGCCCATGCACGGGGGTAGGCGGTGAACGCCGCGGCGGACGTGATCCGCGCGCCGAGCCCGTCCTGCAGCCCGCCGAAGTACTCGGCGACGACCGCGGCGATGACGGCCAGCGACGACGCCTGTCGCAGGCCGGTGAACAGATGGGGGAGCGCGCCGGGCAGCCGCACCTTGCGGGCGAAGGTCCAGCCCGAGGCGGCGTACGTGCGCATCAGCTCCTGATGGACCGGGCTCACCTCGCGCAGCCCGCGCAGCAGGTTGAGGAAGACCGGGAAGAACACCACGATGCCGGTCACCAGGCGGCGCGGGACGCTGCTGGTCGACTCGAACATGTTGTTGAGGATCGGGGCGAGCGCGATGATCGGGAGCGCGTTGACCACCGCCGCGAACGGGATCGACACCTCGCCGAGGAGACGCGACCGGCTCGCGGCCAGCGCGGCCAGGACGGCCAGCAGCGTTCCGCCGATCAGCCCGGCGAGCGCGTTGGCGCCGCTGGCCAGCGCCGCGTCCCAGATGTTCTGCTTCTGCTCGACGATCTGCGCCCAGATGGCCGTCGGGGCGGGCAGGATGAACGGGGCGACCCGCCCGAGCGTGACGAAGAGCTCCCACAATCCGAGGGCGAGAACACCGAAGACCAGGGGCGGGAGCACTCGTCTCATGAGCGCAGCGCCTGTCGTACCTCGGTGATCTTCTCGAAGTAGACCGGAGCCTGCCGTCCTGCCTCGTCCCGGGAGGGAAGTTTGACCTCGATCGACGCGGTGATCCGGCCCGGGCGGGCCGACATGACGACCACCCGGTCGGAGAGGAAGACCGCCTCGGAGATCGAGTGGGTGACGAAGACCGTGCTGGTGCCGGTCGTGGCGCAGATGCCGAGCAGCTCCGACTGGAGACGCTCGCGGGTCATCTCGTCGAGCGCGCCGAACGGCTCGTCCATCAGCAGCAGCGGCGGCTGGACCGCCAGGGCCCGGGCGATCGCGACCCGCTGCTGCATGCCGCCGGAGAGCTGCCCGGGGTAGTGACCGGCGAAGTCGGCCAGCCCGACCAGCTCCAGCATTTCCTCGGCTTTGGCCTTGCGGTCCGCCTTGGACATGCCGCGCAGTTCGAGGGGAAGTTCCACGTTGCGGCGCACGGTCCGCCACTCGAAGAGCCCGGCCTGCTGGAAGGCGATGCCGTACTCCTGCTCGCGGCGGGCCTGCGCGGCCGGCCGGTCCGCCACCGTGACGGTCCCGGTGGTCGGCTCGATCAGGTCGGCGATCAGGCGCAACAGGGTGCTCTTGCCGCAGCCGGACGGGCCGATCAGCGACACGAACTCGCCGTCGCCCACGGTCAGGTCCACCTCGGAGAGCGCGAGCACCTCGTCGCCGCGACCCTGGTTGAAGATCTTGGTCAAACCGGAGACGACCACGGCGGTCACAGGGTCACCACCTCCACGTGGCGTCGGTGCCGCATCAGCGGCAGTTCGAGGAGACTGACGATCCCGGCGACCAGCAGGCCCAGCAGGGCCGCGCCGAGCATCGCCGTGTAGACCTTGGCGGGATCACTGGTGGCCTCCCGCGAGTACTCGATGAGCAGACGGCCGATGCCGCCGCGGGTGCCGGTCGAGATCTCGCCGACCACCGCGCCGACCACCGCCGCCGCCCCGGCCAGGCGCAGGGCCGGGAAGAGGTAGGGCAGCGCCGCCGGGAACCGGAGTTTCACCAGCGTGCGCCACCACCCCGCCGCGTAGCTGCGCATCAGCTCGACACCGCTGGCGGACGGTGACTGGAGCCCGCGCAACATGCCCACGGCGACCGGGAAGAAGGCCAGATAGGCCGCGATCACCGCGACCGTCGCCCAGGGCGGCATCAGCGTGCCGCCCCAGCCGGCGATCAGCGGCGCGAGCGCCACCAGCGGCACGGTCTGGGAGAGGATGACGTACGGCAGCAGCCCGCGCTCGACGATCCGGAACCGCTGCATGGCCGCCGCGAGGACGAGCCCGATCACCGTTCCGGCCAGGAACCCCACGGCCGTGATGCCGAGGGTGAACAGGCACGCGTCGAGCACCACGATCCACACCGGCCGGCCGCCGGTCATCTCCGGGTCGGCCAGCCGGGTGAGGATCGTCCACAGGTGTGGCATGGAGAGGTCGTCGGCGCGCGGGAGCACCCGCACGCCGAACAGCACCGTCCCCTCGGGATCGCCGGCTGCCTTGTACCCCTCCCAGAGCAGTGCGGCCGCGATCAGACCGGCGATCACCGAGAGGACGCGCCTCACGAGAACGCCGGGATGATGTGCTCGCCGTAGGCGGCGAGCGTCGAATCCTTGCCGTCGTGCTGGAGGTAGACGGAGAACTGGTCGACGCCCAGTTCGCGCAGCTCCTTCAGCTTCTTGAGGTGGCTCTCCACGGGACCGAGGACACAGAACCGGTCCACGATCTCGTCCGGCACGAAGGTGGTGTGACTGTTGCCGGCACGACCGTGCTCGCTGTAGTCGTACCCCTGCCGGGCCTTGATGTAATCGGTGAGGGCCTGCGGCACCGCGCCGCCGTCGCCACCGTAACGGGCCACGATGTCGGCGATGTGATTGCCGACCATGCCGCCGAACCACCGGGTCTGCTCCCGCTGGTGCGTCAGGTCGTCGCCGACGTAGGCCGGCGCCGCCACGCAGAACTTGATGGCGTCCGGGTCCCGTCCCGCCTTGGATGCCGCGGCGCGGACCGCTTTGATCATCCACTCGGCGATGTCCGGGTCGGCGAGCTGCAGGATGTACCCGTCGCCCACCTCGCCGGTGATCGCGAGGGCCTTCGGGCCGTAGGCGGCCACCCAGACCTCCAGGCGGCTGTCGGCCGCCCAGGCCAGTTGCAGCTCCTGGCCGCGGACCGTGACCTTCTCGCCGTTGCCGAGGCCCTTGATCGCCAGCACGCTCTCCCGGAGCTGGCCGAGGGTCTGCGGGGTGAGGCCGAGCACGCGCAGCGCCGAGTCGCCGCGGCCGATGCCGCAGACGGTCCGGTTGCCGTACATCTCGTTGAGGGTCGCGAAGGTCGAGGCGGTGACCGTCCAGTCCCGGGTGCCCGGGTTGGTCACCATCGGGCCGACGATGATCCGTTCGGTCGCGGCCAGGATCGCCGAGTAGACGACGAACGGCTCCTGCCACAGCACGTGCGAGTCGAACGTCCAGAAGTGGCTGAAGCCGGCCGCCTCGGCCTTCTTCGCCCACTCGACGATCTCCAGCGCGGGTGGGTCGTTCTGTAGTACAACACCGATGTCCAAGTGGCCCACCCCTTTCTAGATCAGGTAGTCGCTGAGGCCGCGCTTGAGATAGCGGCCGCGGCCGGCCCGGCCGGTGTACTCGCCACCGGACGCGATCACCTCGCCCCGGGAGAGCACAGTGTCGACCCTGCCGTCGATCTCCCAGCCCTCCCACGCGGAGTGGTCCATGTTCATGTGGTGCGTCTCGACGCTGATCCGGGTGCGCCCGTTCGGGTCGTAGAGCACGATGTCGGCGTCCGAGCCGGGGGCGATGATCCCCTTCTTCGGGTAGAGGCCGAACATCCGCGCCGGGGTGGTCGCGAACGTCTCCACCCAGCGGCCCAGCGACAGCTTCCCGTCGACGACACCCTGGTAGAGCAGGTCCACCCGGTGCTCGACGCTGCCGATCCCGTTCGGGATCTTGGAGAAGTCGCCGAGACCCAGCTCCTTCTGGTCCTTGAAACAGAACGGGCAGTGGTCGGTCGACACCACCGACAGGTCGTTGGTGCGCAGGCCCTGCCACAGGTCGGCGCGGTGCGTCTCGTGCTTGCTGCGCAGCGGCGTCGAGCAGACCCACTTGGCGCCCTCGAAACCGGGCGCGCCGAGCTGGTCCTCCAGCGTCAGGTACAGGTACTGCGGGCAGGTCTCGGCGAACACGTTCTTGCCCCGGTTGCGGGCTTCCGCGACCTGTTCGAGGGCCTTCGACGCGCTCAGGTGCACGATGTAGAGCGGGCAGTCGGCGGCGACCGAGGCCAGCCAGATCGCCCGGCTGGTGGCCTCCGCCTCCAGCTCCTGCGGCCGGGTCAGGCCGTGGTGGATCGGGTCCGTCTCGCCGCGTTCCAGGGCCTGCTTGACCAGCACGTCGATGGCCGGGCCGTTCTCCGCGTGCATCATGATCATGGCGCCGTTGTCGCGCGCCTTCTGCATCGCGCGCAGGATCTGGCCGTCGTCGGAGTAGAAGACGCCCGGATACGCCATGAACAGCTTGAAGCTGGTGATGCCCTCGTTGTTGACCAGGTAGTCCATCGCCTTGAGCGACTCGTCGTCGACACCGCCGAGGATCTGGTGGAAGGCGTAGTCGATGTGGCAGTTGCCCTCGGCCTTGCCGTGCCAGGCGGCCAGACCGTCCTGGACCACCTCGCCGTACCGCTGCACCGCGAAGTCGATGATCGTGGTCGTCCCGCCGATCGCCGCCGCCCGGGTGCCGGTGTCGAACGTGTCGCTGGCGTGCGTGCCGCCGAACGGCAGCTCCATGTGGGTGTGCGCGTCGACGGCGCCGGGGATCACGTACTTCCCGGTGGCGTCGATGACGTCGGGTCCCTCGGCGGCCTGGCCGGGGGCGAAGATCGCGGCGATCGTCTCGCCGTCGACCAGCACGTCGGCCTTGATCGGCCCGGTGGGAGCGACGACGGTCCCACCCTTGATCAGCAGGGTCACGGCGCCACCAGCCCGTCGTAGCTGTCCGGCCGGCGGTCGCGGTAGAACTGCCACCGGTCGCGGACCGTGGCGAGCAGGCTCAGGTCCAGGTCACGGATGACCAGCTCGGGGTTGTGGGTGTCGGCGACGTCCCCGACGAACTTGCCCTCCGGGTCGACGAAGTACGTCTGCCCGTAGAAGTCGTTGTCGCCGAGGTCCTCGACGCCGACCCGGTTGATCGCGCCGATGAAGTACTCGTTGGCGACCGCGCTGGCCGGCTGCTCCAGCTGCCACAGGTAGGACGACAGGCCACGGCTGGTGGCCGACGGGTTGAACACGATCTGCGCCCCGTTCAGGCCGAGCGCGCGCCAGCCCTCCGGGAAGTGCCTGTCGTAACAGATGTAAACGCCCACCTTGCCGACCGCGGTGTCGAAAACCGGATAACCCAGGTTTCCCGGGCGGAAGTAGAACTTCTCCCAGAAACCCTTCACCTGGGGGATGTGGTTCTTCCGGTATTTACCGAGGTAACTACCGTCGGCGTCGATCACGGCGGCGGTGTTGTAGAGGACTCCGGGCTGCTCCTGCTCGTACATCGGCAGGACCATGACCATTCCCAGCTCGGCCGCGAGCGCCTGGAAACGCTCGGTCGTCGGGCCCGGGACGGACTCGGCGTACTCGTAGTAGGCGGCGTCCTGCACCTGGCAGAAGTACGGGCCGTAGAACAGCTCCTGGAAGCAGATCACCTTCGCCCCCTGGGCGGCGGCCTCACGAGCGTAATCCTCGTGCGCCTTGATCATCGATTCCTTGTCGCCCGTCCAGGTGGTCTGGACGAGGGCGGCGCGGACGACTCCGGTCGTCATTGCGGCCCCTCTCTTTTTGATCTCTGTACGCACGCGCAGTGCGCCGGGAAGCGCCTGTGATCGTGTGTTTACTCCTCGTTATAGGTCCTGCGCCAGGTCTTGCTTGTCAGCGCCGGATGCCGTAGGACACTAACGACACAGATTGAGGCGAACAATTGCCCGTACGTTACGGAATGTTTCGGAGACGATAATTTGCTGACCCTGATCACCGGGGCGGTTCAGGACAGAAGCGCCCGCGGCATTGCGGCGGCGGTGAGCCGGTTGATCACATCCGGCCACCTGCCCGCCGGCGCACGCCTGCCCACCGTCCGGGTGGTCGCCGGCGGGCTCGGCGTGAGCCCGACGACGGTCAGCGAGGCGTGGCGCAACCTGATCCTGGCCGGGGCGATCCAGACCCGCGGGCGCTCCGGCACCTACGTGTCCGGGCCGCTGCCACCCCGGGCCCGGTTGCGGTACGCGCAGCTCAGCGGCGCCCGGATCGACCTGCCGCAGGACCTGTCGACAGGGGTGCCCGACCCGCTGCTGCTGCCCGACCTGACCGCCGCGCTACGGCGGATCGGGGACGGGCGGTGGGCCGGCAGCTACCTCGACGCCCCGGTGCTGCCGGAGCTCGAAACGCTGCTGCGGGAGCGGTGGCCGTACCCGCCGGAGAAGCTCACCGTCGTCGACGGCGCGATGGACGCCCTCGACCGGGTGGCCGGCGCCGTCCTGCGGTACGGCGACCACGTGCTCGTCGAGAACCCGGCCTTCCCGCCGTTGCTCGACCTGCTCCAGGCCCTCGGCGCCACCGTCGTCGGCGTGCCGATGGACTCGTCCGGCATCGACCCGGACGCCCTGCGGCAGGCCCTGCGGGACTACCGGGCGGTCGCTCTGTTCCTTCAGCCGCGTGCCCACAACCCCACGGGTACCAGCATGGACGCGTCCCGCGCGGCGTTACTGGCGAACGTCCTCCTGGACGCCCCGCACCTGCTGGTGGTCGAGGACGACCATGCCGGCGGCATCGCCACCGCCCCGCCCGTCAGCCTCGGCCGCTACCTGCCGGAACGCACCGTGCACGTGGCCGGCTTCTCCAAGAGCCACGGGCCCGACCTGCGGCTGGCGGCGGTCGGCGGGCCGGCGCACGTGCTCGACGCGCTGGCCGACCGGCGGCTGCTCGGGCCCGGCTGGTCCAGCCGGCTGCTCCAGGGCGTGCTCCTCGACCTGCTGACCGACCCGCAGGCCGTGGCGCGCGTCGGGGCCGCCCGCGACGCCTACGCCGCGCGCCGTACCGCCCTGTTGAAAGCCCTGCACGCCCGCGACGTCAAGGCCACCGCGGCGGACGGCATCAATCTCTGGATGGCCGTCCCCGACCAGCAGAACGCCATGGTCGCGCTGGCCGCCCACGGCGTCGCGGCTGCGCCCGGCGCCCCGTTCTGCGTCACCCCGCTGGACAGCGACCACCTCCGGATCACCGCCGGCCTGGTCGCCGGCGGCTACGACGAGCTGGCCGACGTGCTGGCGGTCGCCACCGTCCCGAACATCCGAAGGAGAAACCCATGAGCGAGCTCCTTGATCGGCATCGCGCCGTCATGCCCAACTGGATGCCGGTCTACTACGGCGACGACGCGCTGGAGATCGTCTCCGGCAGCGGACGCCGGGTGACCGCCGCCGACGGCCGCACCTACCTGGACTTCTTCGGCGGCGTGCTGACCACGATGATCGGTTACGACGTGGCCGAGATCAGCGACGCGGTCCGCCGGCAGATCGGCACCGGCGTCGCCCACACCTCCACGCTCTACCTGATCCGCCAGCAGGTCGAGCTGGCCGAGAAGATCGCCCGGCTCTCCGGCATCCCGGACGCCCGGGTGTTCTTCACCAACTCGGGCACCGAGGCCAACGAATCGGCCCTGCTGATGGCCACCAACGTGCGGCGGTCCAACCAGATCCTGGCGATCAAGAACGGCTATCACGGCCGCTCCTTCGGCACCATGGCGATCACCGGCCACCGGACCTGGTCGTCGAGTTCGCTGAGCCCGATCAACGTCAACTGGCTGGCGTCGGCCGACCGGCTGCGCGGGCGGATGGCCCGGCTCGGTGACGCCGACCTGATCGAGGCGGCCGTCGACGACCTGCGGGAGGTGCTGGCCACCGTCACCGCCGGGGACGTGGCCGCGCTGATCGCCGAGCCCATCCAGGGTGTGGGCGGGTTCGTGGCCGGGCCGGACGGGCTGCTCGGGGCGTACCAGAAGGTCCTCGGTGAACACGGGATCCTGCTCATCGCCGACGAGGTGCAGACCGGCTGGGGGCGTACCGGCGACCACTTCTGGGGCTACCAGGCGCACGGTGTCACCCCGGATCTGATCACGTTCGCCAAGGGGATCGGCAACGGTTTCGCCCTCGGCGGGGTGGTCGGCAGCTCCTCGGTGATGAACGCGGTCCCGGCGATCAGCTTCTCCACCTTCGGCGGCAACCCGATCAGCGCGGCGGCCGGCAACGCGGTCCTCGACTACGTGCTCGACCACGACCTGCAAGGCAACGCGCGGCGGGTCGGCGCGATCCTGCTGGACGGCCTGCGGGCGCTCGACCACGCCGTGATCGGCCAGGTCCGCGGCCGGGGCCTGATGATCGGCATCGAATTCGTCAGGCCTGGCACCACCGAGCCGGACCCGGCCGCCACGCTGCGGGTCTTCGATCTCTGCCGGGCCGGCGGGCTGCTCGTCGGCAAGGGCGGCCTGTACGGCAACGTGCTCCGGATCGGGCCGGCGCTGACGCTCACCGAGGAGGAGGCTCGGGAGGGTTTGACCGTTTTGGCCGACGCCATTGCCACGGCGGATTCGGAGGCCGTTTTCTAGGTGTTTGCTGTTCATCTCCTGTTTGTTGACGGCTACCCGCTGTAGTTTCTTGACTACTAAGCGGTGATGTTTGGGAAACGGAAGGTTAACGCGGGCGGAACCTTGTACATGTCCCGTTCTGCCTATGGCAGTGGACGTCCATCTCGGTCACGATCACGGCGTGACAGAAACATCCGTGATCTTGGCGCTGGTGGTCATCACGGCCCTGGCCTTCGATTTCACCAACGGGTTCCATGACACCGCCAACGCGATGGCGACCTCCATCGCGACCAAGGCGCTACGGCCCAAGACCGCCGTCGCCCTGTCCGGTGTGCTGAACCTCGTCGGCGCGTTCCTCTCGGTTGAGGTCGCGCTGACCGTCACCAACGCCGTTGTCAAGATCCAGGACAAGAGCGGCGCCCCCAAGGCGGAACTCCTCGCCGACGGCGGCAGCACCTTGTTGCTGATCATCCTGGCCGGCCTCGTCGGTGGCATCGTCTGGAACCTGGCGACCTGGCTCTTCGGCCTGCCGTCCAGTTCCTCCCATGCCCTCTTCGGCGGCCTGGTCGGCGCCACCCTGGCCGGCCTGGGCGTGGCCGGCGTCAACTGGAACGGCGACGGCTCGAAACTCGACGGCGTCGTCGGCAAGGTCCTGCTTCCCGCCGTGATCTCCCCGGTCATCGCGGGTGTCGTCGCCGCCGCCGGGACCTGGATCATCTTCAAGATCACCACCGGGGTCGCGGCCCGCTTCACCGAGAACGGCTTCCGCTGGGGCCAGATCGGCAGCGCCTCGCTCGTCTCCCTCGCGCACGGCACCAACGACGCGCAGAAGACGATGGGCGTCATCACGCTCGCCCTGATCGCCAGCGGTCACTGGAGCGACCTGGAGAACATCCCGCTCTGGGTGAAGGTCTCCGCCGCCCTCGCCATCGCGCTCGGCACCTACCTCGGCGGCTGGCGCATCATCCGTACCCTCGGCAAGGGCATCACCGACATCAACCCGCCGCAGGGCACCGCCGCACAGTCCGGCGCCGCGGCCGTCATCCTGGCCTCCAGCCACCTCGGCTTCGCGCTCTCCACCACGCACGTCGCCACCGGCTCGGTCATCGGCTCCGGCCTCGGCCGCCCCGGCGCCACGGTCCGCTGGGCCGTCGCCGGCCGGATGGTCCTCGCCTGGCTGATCACCCTGCCCGCAGCCGGCGTCGTCGGCGCGGTCATGTACTGGATCGGCGACACGGTCGGCGGCATGGCCGGCGCGCTGGTCGTCTTCACCCTCCTGGCCCTCGCCTCCGGCGGCATGTACCTGCGCTCCCGCTCCGGCCGGATCGACCACGAGAACGTCAACGACGACTGGGACGGCGAGACCGCCCCCGCCGCCACCGAACCCGTCCCCGCCGTCGCGGCGAACTGAAAGGGCCGACCATGCACAACCTCGGATTCGCCCTCGACGGCGCCTGGCAGGTCCTCCTCGCCGGCCTCATCCTCGGCGCCGGCCTGCCGATCCTGTTCGCCCTCGGCATCCGCTCCCTGGCCTGGGCCTCCGGCGGCGTCACCACCGGCGGCGTCACCACCGAAGGCCCGCGGCGGCCGATCGGCGCGGTCGTCGGGTACGCCCTCTTCACGGTGGTCGTCGTCGGTGTGCTGCTCGGGCTCACCTTCATCGTGGCCAGCGGGTTCGGCTACAAGCTCGACTTCTCGCACATCTATCCGACGCTCATCGCGAAGTAGGCTCTGCGGAACGGCCCGGCGCCCCACGGTGCCGGGCTTTCCCTTTTCCGGTACGGCTACGCCGCCCCCGAGCGCAGCCACACCTCCCGCGTCACCGCGGCGACGCAGGCGGTGCCTCCCAGGGGTGATACCGGGAGCGGGCTGCCGAGGGCGGGCCCTCCGGCCGGAGCGGTGGTCAGCGCACACGTTGCCTGGGCGCAGCGGTGGTCAGCGCACACGGTCGCCGATCGTGTGCTTCTGCTTCGTTCTGACGGGGACGGGCGCACACGTTGTGCCGTCCGTGTGCGCCGGTCGTCGTTCCGGCAAGGGTGAAATCGCACGTTGCCGCATTGTGTGCGCTGGTCATCGCCCGCCGGCGACCGCGGCGGGCTGGGCGCCGCCGACCGCGTCCAGCAGACGAGTTCTGCCTCCTTGGCCTCCGGCTGGACGTTTCGGGCGTCCGCGTGCTCGGCGTGTCCGTGTTCTCGGCCCGCCCGTCCCTTCTGGGAGCGGGCGGGCCGGTTTCGCTGGTCAGGCGAGCGAGCGGGCCAGCACGCCGATGTCCGGGTTGTCGGTGAACAGGCCGTCGATCCCGGTGTGCAGGAACGTCACCTGCTCGTCGATCGACTTACCGTAGGCGGTGGCGTCGGCGCCGACCCGCAGCTCCGCCGGCAGGAACGAGTTCTCCGCACGGAAGGTGTAGGGGATCACCTTGACCCCGGCCGCGTGCGCGTCGGTGACCAGGCTGGTCGGGGCGCCGAGTGTCCCGTCCGCCTTACGCGGGATGACCTGTCCCTTCTCGGGGCCGATCCCGTCGATGAACTCCGACAGTTCCTTCAGCCCGGCCGGGGTCAGGTAGTCGGCGTACGGCCGCGGGTCGTTGAACGGCGTCCCGGCCGCGCTGCTCAGGAACACGAGCGGCACCTCGACCCGGTGGTCGTCGGCGAGGTCACGCAGGTTCGCGGCCTCGAACGACTGGATGAACACCTTGGCGCCACGCTTGTCGAGGCCGTTCCGCCGCAGGGTCCGGACCAGCGGCTTCTCCAGTTCCAGGCCGATGCCCCGGAAGAAGGTCGGGTGTTTCGTCTCCGGGAACACGCCCAGATCACGGCCGAGCTCCTTGGAGAGCCGTTTACGCAGGTCGAGCATCTCCTGGAAGGTCGGCACCTGGAAGTAGCCGTCGTACACGGTGTTCTGCTGCCGGATCGCCGGGATCCGCTCGATGGCGCGCAGCGTCTTCAGCTCGGCGAGGGTGAAGTCCTGCGTCCACCAGCCGGTGACGCTGACCCCGTCGAGAACCACGGTCCGCTTGCGGGACGCGAACTCCGGGCGGGACGCGACATCCGTGGTGCCGCCGATCTCCGGTTCGTGCCGGCACACCAGGACGCCGTCCTTGGTGATCACCAGGTCCGGCTCCAGGTAGTCGGCGCCCAGGCGGGCGGCCAGTTCGTACGACGCGAGGGTGTGCTCGGGGCGGTAGCCGGAGGCGCCGCGGTGACCCACCACCAGCGACTTGGTCCGGGGCCCGCCGTGCTCGTGCCCGCCGGCCCAGGCGGGTGCGGAAGCGGCCCCGGCCAGCGCCGGAGCGGCGGCGGCGACAGCGCCGAAGCGCAGCACCTGACGGCGATCTGCCACGTCTTCCTCCAGATTGCTCGATCCGGCGACGATCACCGGACATCCGCAAAGAGTCGACGCGACCGAACCGACCCCCAGGCGACGATCCCATGGCGTTTCCGAGAACGGGGGCCCAATGGTCGTTCCCGGCCATCGTCACCAGCTCGTGCCGCCCGCCCCGTCTCCGTCGTGCCGGAGTTCGCTGTCCTCAGTGGGTGAGGGTGGCCTGGAGACGCTTCGCCTCACGCACGACGCGGGTGCCGCCGCCACGACCGGCCATCTCGGGCAGACCTGGGACGGCATCCCGTGCGCCGACGGCGGCGGCCGTGCGGGTGGCCAGTTCGAGCAGGTCGGGCAGACCCCGCGGCACGGCCGGCAACAGCAGCGGCAACGCATGCCGGAGCACCAGCCAGACCGCGCCGGACGCGCCCGCCTGATGGGCGTCCCGCAGGGCGGGCACCACCCGGGCCAGCTTGATCGTGCCGTCCGCAGCCAGATCACCCAGCGCGTCCCCAAGCGCAGCAGCGAACGCCTCACCCCCACCCGCGCCCGGCTTGCTTCTGTCAGCGCCCGGCTCGGCCGGTCCAGGGCCGATGGTCAGGTGATCCGGGCCGAGCTCGGGACCGGCGGCAGCGAGCGACGCCGGACTCGCGATGGCGCTGGGTCCGGGATCGGCCGTGAGACTCAGGAAGGCGTCGACAGCGGCGACGCGGTCGGTCTCGTATCGCGCGGCCAGGCCGTAGAGCAGGGCGAGAACGGTCGCCGGCCCGGCTGGACCGGCCGCGTCGGCGAGCAGCGGCAGCAGGCTCGCGTCGCGGCCGTCCTGATCGGCGAGGGCCGCCAGATCGGTCAGCGCCCACGCCGCCACCACCTCCCGGTGCTGTGGCAGCACCATCGCGAGGACGTCGGGCTGGAAGTTGGTGACCACGTGATACTCCGGGCGCGATCGTGGAGTGAGGTTCACCAGGGCGTCCTCCAGGATGATCCGGTCACCCGAGGCCCGGCCGGATTCCAGAGTGACGACCACCCGGCGGGTGACGACCCGCCCGTCCTGGTCACGGCTGCACTGCTCGAAAGGCGCGCTGACCGGATCGGGCAGCCCGCCGGACCGCAGCCAGCCGGCCACGAGCTTGCCCGACGGTGAGACCAGCGCATCGGCCCGGGCCGGCACACCGGCGTCGGCGCTGCGCGACATCCGGATCATCGCCTGCTGGAGATCGAGCGGCCAGGGGTCCACACCCGCGTCCTCATACCGGGCGAGCCGTTCGACCAGCACCCCGGCGTCGACGGTGCCGGTGACCTCGGTAGGTGTCGCGAGCAGCACCGGAACCGGCGCCCGCCAAACCGCCTCCGGCCCTGGCCCGGCAGTCTCCACCGGGTGTGCGGCGGGATCCGGGAGAGGGCGGGCCGGGTCCTTGAGCTGCACGGCCGCCTCCGCGACCCGAAGAGTCAGGACGCCGGACGGTGTGCTGACCAGTGACCGGTCCATCCCGCCGGTAACGCCGGTGAGGCTCCGCTTCACGGTGTGCCGTAGCCGCTCCCGCATCACATGGCTGCGCTCACGCCCGAGCCGGGCCGCGATCACCTCACCGAGAAAGGGGAGACGCCCCCACCGCTCTCCGAAGACACCCGGATGCCGGTCGAGCACCGGCCCCAGCGACTCCGCGAAGCCCGCCTGCGGCAGCGAGACGAGCGCGGCCAGGACGCGTTCCCACCGCACGGCCGCCGGATCCCGCACCAGCGCGCTCACTTCCTCGGCCAGTTCGGCGGCGCTCCCGATCGGCGGCGGCATCTCAGCCGGCATTGCGCGCTCCGGCGGGATCTCGGCCGCTACTGGGCGTCGCGGCGGGATCTCGGCCGCTGCCGGGCGTCCCGGCGGCATCTCAGCCCTTACCGCGCGTCCCGGCGGGATCTCGGCCGCTACTGGGCGTGCCGGCGGGATCTCGGCCGCTACCGGGCGTCCCGGCGGCATCTCGGCCGCCACGGCGTGCCCCGGCGGCAGCGCAGGTGGCACCGCCGGAGGGTCCCCGGCGGAGGAAGCCGCATGACCGGGTAGAGCGGCGGCCGCGCCGGCAGCCGAGCCGAGAGCTGCCCCGGGCGAACCGGGAGCTGCCCCGGAACGGCCGGCAGCCGAGGCGGGCAGACCGGAGACCGAGGCGGCCAGCCGTGCCGCCACGTCATCGGACGCGTGCGCCCGATGACGACCCGCCACCGCGAACGCCCGCTCCTGAATGTCCAGAGACTGATGATCGAACGCCGTGGCGACCGTCTCCAGGATCTCCCCGGCCCGCTCCGGCGAGCGGCGCGCCGTCTCGTCGAGCCAGATGAGCCCGGCTTTGACCAGCACCTTCTCCTTGCGGGCGAGCACACCGCGGCCGGCGTCGACCACAGTCTCGATCTCCAGGAGGCCATGCTGGCCGAGGGTCCGGAGCGCGCTCAGGGCGATCCGTGCGACAGGCGACGGCGCGTCCCCCGCCAGCCGCGCATAACCGGCCGTGTGCCGGGACAGCTCGTCGGGCGCCGGCGCGAGAGCCTCGTGCAACAGCGCGAACGGCCGCAGCGCCGCCGGCCGGTCACCACGGGCCAGCCGCTCGGCGGTCGCGTCGACGATCATCCGGCGGTCGAGCCGGCCCTCGGCGGCCAGCCGTGCGACCGCCTCCGGAAAGGACAGGTCATGGTCGCCGAAGTCGGCCGACGGCAGCTCACTGCCGAGACCGTCGATCTCGAACACCGACGGCAGCAGCAGGTCGAGCCACGGGCTGCCACGCAGGGCGTCGGCCAGCGAGACCGACCACGCCTGCCGCAGGACGGCCTGCACCCAGCCACGCACCACACCCTCGGTGACCGGTGGCTCGGCGTGACCCTCGATGAGCAGCGCCTCGACGAACCGCCAGTCGTCGCCCCACACATCGCGTGACGACAGCACCCGGGCCAGCCGCACACCGAGGTCACCGGCCCAGGGCAGCCGCCGGGCCCGGACGATCCGCAGGAAGTCGTCGGTCGAGATCTCCCGCCAGTCACGCATGCCCCTGCGGTTGAGCAGGGTGGCGGCCCGGGCCGGGGTGGAGACGCAGGCGATCACGGTGAGCGCGAACAGACCGGCTGGACTGTACGACCTGGTGGACCACTCGGCGGCCGCGCCCCGGATCCGCAGCTCGACCTCGGCGGCGAAGCCCAGACGCTCCTGCTCGGTGGCCTCGAGCAGGAGCGTCGTCAGGGCGGCGCTGTCGACGCGGCGAAACGGCTCGTCGAGCCCGTCCCAGGTGAGAGGCATGCACCCACCCTAGGAGCGGGGTGTGACAGAAACTCACATCCGCAGGTGGTCCCAGTCGAGCAGCCCGGCGCCGAGATCGCGGACCGTCGCGAGCAGACCGAGCCGGGCCGCCCGCAGCACCGGGTCCTCGTCCATCACGAACACCTCGTCGAAGAACCGGCCGACCGGCTCGACGAGCGGCCGTGCCGCGGTGACGAACCCGGTCACGTCGGAGAACCCGGAGACCGCGGCCACCGCCTCGTGCAGGGCCACCTCGGCCGGTTCCTTGAGGACCGCCGGGTCGTACCCCGCGACGGTCCCTTCCGGAACGATCCGGCGGGCCCGCTGGATCGCCGTGGCGACCGCCCGGAAGCCGGGGTCCGTCACGGCCGTGGCCAGCTGTGCCAGCAGCACGTCGACCAGGGCCGGCCGTCCCGCGTGCGGCAGGACCGCGCGGACCCGGTCGACCGGCTGTCCCTCCTCGACGAGCAGTTGCTCCAGCCGCCGCGCCAGGAACTCCCGGCTGCCGGCCAGGACCTCCGCCGGCACCGGCACCGGCTGGGCCGCCAGCGACAGGCCGTCGAAGAGGTCGAACGGGGCCAGCGCGGGTGTGGCCCGGTGCACCGCGAGCAGGCCGAGCACCGCACGCCGTACCGCGAAGGGGTCGCTCGAACCGGTGGGCAGGCCGACCGTCGCGGCCAGGCCGGCGACCAGGTCGAGCCGGTCGGCGAGGGACAGCACCGCACCGGCCGCCGAGGCCGGCAGGGCGTCGCCGGTGTTGCGCGGCAGTTCGGCCTCGTAGACGGCCTGCGCCACCGGGCGGTCCTCGCCGGCGTGCAGCGCGTAGTCGCGTGCCATCACCCCGGCCAGACTGGTCATCTCCGTGACGAGCTGCGAGCCCAGGTCGAATTTGACCAGCTCAGCGGCCCTTTTCAGAACTGGTGAACCGATTCCGAGGTGCTCGGCGATAGAGAGTGCAAGGGCTTCGATGCGGCGGGCCCGGTCAGCCATCGAGCCGAGTCTGTCGGTGAAAGTGAGGCGGTCGAGGTGGGCTTTCATGTCGGCGGGCGACTTCTCCCGGTCCGCGCGGTAGAAGAACGCCGCGTCCTCGTAACGGGCCCGCAGCACCCCCTCGTTGCCGGCCCGCACCAGTTCCACGTCGACCGGCCCGTTCGCCACGGTGACGAACATCGGCAGCAGCGCCCCGTCCGCACCGCGCACCGGCAGATACCGCTGGTGTTTGCGCATCACCGTGGTGAGCACCGCGTCCGGCAGCGACAGGTATCGCTCGTCGAAGGTGCCGAGCAGCGGCAGCGGCTGTTCAACCAGGTCGGTGATCTGGTCGATGAGCGCCGCCTCGCCCTTCACGTCGATCTTCCCGTCCGGGTAGACGAGGTCCTGGGCGCCGATGACGATCAGCTCACGGCGGTCCTCGTGGTCGGCGACGATCCCGTTCACCCCGAGGGTCTCGAGGAAGGTCTCGGCCGACGCGATGTCGGCGACCGGCGGCTCGGCGGTGCGCAGCAGGCGGGTCCGGCGCCCGGCGGCGAGCGTGGAGACGGCGACCGGCACCACGTCGTCGCCCCACAGGGCGGTCAGCCAGCGGACCGGCCGGCTGAAAGCGAGCTTCGGGTCGTTCCACCGCATGTTCTTGGCCGCGCGCAGACCGGTGACGACCTGCGCGAGCACTTCGGCGAGCACGGCGGGCGCCGCGCGTCCGGCTTCGTGCTTTTTCACCACCACATGGGGTACGCCGCCGAGCTCCTCCGTCTCCACGTCGGCGAGCGTGACGCCCTGCCCACGGGCGAAGCCCTCGAGCGCCCTCGTCGGTGCGCCGTCCGGCCCGTACGCCTGCTGGGTCTTGGGGCCTTTGACCGTGCGGACGTGGTCCTCCTCGCGGGCCGCGACCGCCGGGACGACGGCGATGAGCCGGCGCGGTGTGCCGAAGACGCGGACCTCGCCGTGCCCGAGCCGGGTGGCCGCGAGCCCTTCGGTGACCAGCCGGCCGACCTGTTCGCGGGCGGAGCGCAGTTCGGCCGGCGGCAGTTCCTCGGTGCCGATCTCGAAGACCAGGGTGCGCTCGCCGTCGCCGGTCTGGACGGTGGCGGCGGGGCGGGCCGGCGCGAGCGGGGCGGTGGTGCCGAGCGGCAGGCCGATCTCGGTGCGCCGGTCGATCCAGAGCCGGGCGACCTCGCCGGCGAGCCGTCGCATCCGGGCGAACTCGGCGGCCCGTTCGGCGGTGGAGACCGCGCCGCGCGAGTCGAGGACGTTGAAGGTCTGCGAGCATTTCAGCACGTAGGAGTGGGCCGGCACGGGCAGCCCGATGTCGATCATGCGCTGGGCCTCGGCGGCGTAGATCTCCAGGAGCCGCCGGTTGGCCTCGATGTCGGCGTCGTCGAGGTAATAGCGCGACATCTCGTATTCGGACTGGCCGAAGACCTCGCCGTAACTGACGCCCGGGGCGTACTCGATCTCCTTGAAGTGGGTCTTCTCCTGGAGCGCCATGATGATCCGCTCGATGCCGTAGGTGATCTCCACACTGACCGGATCGAGGTTGACGCCGCCCACCTGCTGGAAATAGGTGAACTGGGTGATCTCCAGCCCGTCCAGCCAGACCTCCCAGCCCAGGCCCCATGCGCCGACGGCGGGGGCGGCCCAGTTGTCCTCGACGAACCGCACGTCGTGCGCGGCCACGTCGATGCCGATCGCGGCCAGGCTGCCGAGGTACAGCTCCTGGGGGTTGCCCGGGTCGGGCTTGAGGATCACCTGGAGCTGGGTGTGGGTCTGGAGCCGGTTCGGGTTCTCGCCGTAACGGGAGTCGTCGGGCCGCACCGACGGTTCGGCGTAAACGACCCGCCACGGCTCCGGCCCGAGCACCCGCAGGAGCGTCGCCGGGTTGAGGGTTCCGGCGCCGACCTCGGTGTTCATCGGCTGGACGACCAGGCAGCCCTGATCTGTCCAATACGAGGTCAACCGGGCCAGCGCGTCCTGCATGGTGAGCATGGGTCCGAAGTCTAGGTGCGCCCACACGGGGGTAGGTACGCAAATATGCTCGCCGGAGATCTTTACGCCTTTCAGGACCTCCTATCGGATGAGGAGGCCGCGACCGTCCACCGGGTGCGCGAGTTCCTCTCGGCCGAGGTCTCGCCGATCGCCAACGAATACTGGGCGCGGGCCGAGTTCCCGTCCCACCTGATCAAGCAGTTCGCTGGGCTGGGCCTGGCCGGGGTGGAACGGTCGTCGCTGCTCGACGGCTGGCTCGCCCTGGAGATGGGCCGCGCCGACGCCTCGATGGCCACCTTCTACGGGGTGCACGCCGGCCTCGCGATGGGCAGCATCCAGGAGCTCGGCTCGCCGGAGCAGAAGGAGCGCTGGCTGGGCCCGATGGCGTCGTTCGACCGGATCGGGGCGTTCGCGCTGACCGAGCCGACCGGTGGCTCGGACGTGGCGGCCGGCCTGCGCACCACCGCCCGGCGGGAGGGTGACACCTGGGTGCTCAACGGCCGGAAACGCTGGATCGGCAACGCCACCTTCGCCGACCTGATCGTGGTGTGGGCCCGCGACGAGGCCGACAGCCAGGTGAAGGGGTTCGTGGTGGGGAAGGACGCGCCCGGGTTCACCGCCACCAGGATCGAGCACAAGATCGCGCTGCGGATCGTGCAGAACGCCGACATCGAACTGGCCGGGGTCCGGGTGCCGGAGTCCGACCGGCTCCAGCTCGCCGGCTCGTTCAAGGACACCGCCCGGGTGCTGCGGGCGACCCGGGCCGGAGTGGCGTGGCAGGCGGTCGGCCTGATGATCGCCGCCTACGAGATCGCGCTGCGCTACGCCGGTGAGCGCAAGCAGTTCGGCCGTCCGATCGCCAAGTTCCAGCTGGTCCAGGACCTGCTGGTGCGGATGGCCGGCAATGCGACCGCTTCACTCGGGATGTGTGTGCGGCTGGCCCAGCTCCAGGACGCCGGCGTCTACAAGGACGAGCACTCGGCGCTGGCCAAGGCCTACTGCACCACCCGGATGCGCGAGGTGGTCGGCTGGGCCCGTGAGCTGCTGGCCGGCAACGGCATCGTCCTCGACTACGACATCGGCCGGTTCGTGGCCGACGCCGAGGCGCTGTACTCCTACGAGGGCACCCGGGAGATCAACTCCCTGATCGTGGGCCGGGCCATCACCGGTCACGGAGCCTTCGTGTGACGGACGGCGCGCGGAAGCGGCGACGGCGGCGGCCGCCCGGATCGGGCCGGGCCGCCACCGCCGGCCGGCGTTCAGATGTACTGGCGCTCCACGTGCTGCTGGGTGGCGCTGAAGGACAGGTTGCAGGCGGTGAGTTCCGCGTCGCCGGCCGGCGCGCCGCTGGTCCACTCCAGGTAGAAGTGGCCGTGGGTGATGCCCGGGTTCAGCTCGAACTCGGTCGGCCCCTCGCCGTCCGGGAAGTCGCGCCAGCCGGGAGCGCCGGCCGGGTAGGCGTTCTCCGGGTCGGCGGTGAAACCGATCCGGCCGCCCGACTTGGGGCGCAGGCACTCCCGGGTCAGTTTGACCTTGATCGGGGTGGCGCTGACGAACTGCTCCGGGCCCTCGGCCGTGCAGGTGGGCAGGCACGACAGCGACTCGGCCGTCCACGAGTAGAGGAACCGGTCCACCGGCCGGTCGACGTAGACGTTCAGCGAGTCGGTGCCGTCCGCGGTGATGGCCAGTTTCCGGTGCTTGTAATGGGCGCTGTACTCCCCGCTGACGGTGGCCTTCGCCGTGTAGCGGAATTTGCCCGAGCTGCCGGCCTCGGTCGTGCCGATGGGCACCTTCGGGTCGGTGGGCTTCTTGCGGAAGAAGAACTCCACCCGGCCGGCGTTGCCTGTGGTCCGGCCCTCGATCCCCGCCCAGCCGCTGAGGACGACCTGACCGCCGGGTGTCGTCTCGTCCGGCCCGGCAGTGAACTCCATGCCGGTCTGGATCTCCGTCTTCGCTGGCGGTGGCGCCGCCACGGCCGGCGCCGAACCGGCCAGCGCGACGACCAGCGTGGTGCCGATCGTGAGCAAGCGGGTACTGCCCACTATTTCCTCCCCGTGGGGTCGTTTCGGGTTGTTTCAGCCCGAAAACTACCAGTCCAGGAAGGACCTTTCGCCGCTTCTGACGGGTTGGCGGCGCGTCCGCGCGAAACCCGGCCCCGGCCCGGCCACGAATCCGCGACCGGCCCGGCCGCGGAAGCCGGCATCAGCCCGCTCACCGAATCCGCGACCGGCCCGGCTGCGGAAGCCGGCATCAGCCCGCTCACCGAATCCGGGGCCGGCCCGGCCGCGGAAGCCGGCGCCGGGACCCGGCCCCGGAAACAGGGGCCGGGGACCGCAGGGACGGCCGCGCCTCAGCTGCCGGCCAGCCGGACTCCGCCGCCGCCGCGTTTCGCCTGGTACATGTAGGCGTCCGCCTCGCGCATCAGGACCGCGAACTCGGTGCCGTGATCGGGGAAGAGCGCCACCCCGATGCTGGCCCCGATCCGTACCGGCGCGCCCTCGATGTCGAACGGCTCGCGGAGCCGTTCGCAGATGCGGTCGCCGACGCCGATCGCCGCCTGCTCGTCCGGGTCGCCGGTGAGCAGCACCGAGAACTCGTCGCCACCGAGCCGTGCGACCAGGTCGGGCCGCCTGACGACCCCCTGGAGCCGCTTGGCCACCAGTTGCAGGAGCACGTCGCCGGCGTGGTGACCGACAGTGTCGTTGACCTGCTTGAACCCGTTCAGGTCGAGCAGCAGCAACGCCATCCGGGTGCCGGTCGCGGCGGCTATCTCGACGGCCGTGGTGGCCCGGTCGAGGAGCATCTTGCGGTTGGGCAGCCCGGTCAGCGAGTCGTGGAACGCCTGCTTGGTCAGCTCGTTCATGTGCACCTCGGCGGCCTGCCGCATCCGGGCGCTGTCCATGATCAGGGTGCCTTCGACGCCGAGTTGCTGGGCGAAGATCCGGTCCTGGGCGCTCCATTCGCGGGTGCCGCTGGAGTCGCCGCACATCACCATGCCGACCGGGCCCTGCGCGGACATCAGCGGCATCGCGATGAACGACTGCAACCCGATGGTCTGCGCCATCCCGCCGGCCCGCACCTTGGCCGCGCTGACGTCGCTGACCAGCATCGGCTCACCCTTTTCGGAGGTGTTCCGCCAGACCGGGGAATCAGCCGCGGTCTTGCCGAGCAGGTTGTCGGTGAGCGCCCGGTGGACGTCGTCGGAGAAACCGACCCCGTGCACGTACCGGATCCGCCCCTCGCCGTCGATGAGGTGCATCGCGGCGTGCTCGGTGCGGAACGCGGTGGCACACGACCGGGCCAGCAGCTCGGCGGCGGTCTCCACGTTGCCGGCCGACATGCCCTGCTCGAACAGCTCCCGGATGGTGGCGCTGCTGTGCGCGACGAACTGCCGCTGCTTCTCGGCGGCCAGCCCCTGCAGGGTGGTCGCGAAGTGCAGTGCCATCGTGGAGATGGTGTCGAGCTGGAGCTCGTCCAGGGCGGTGCCGGTCAGCAGGAGCACACCGACGGTCTGCCCGCCGATGCGCAGGCGGATCGCCATCTGCTCGCCGTTGACGACCGGCTTGCCACCGGCCGGCGCCCGGAAGACCTTGCCGGCGACCAGATGGTCCCGCCGGCCCGGTTCACCGACCCGCGCGCTGACGGTCATCATGCCGGTCTCCGAGTCGAGCTCGAAGACGGTGGCCGCGGTCAGCCCGGCGATCTCCGTCAGGTGCGGCGCCGTCAGGTCCAGCACATGCTGCACCGACGGGGTGTCCTTCGTCATGAACGCCACCAGCTCGGCCAAAATCAGCCCCTGCCGGTCTGGCGTCATGTCGTCGCCGGCCCCTTCCAACCCGGGACCGGCTGTGTGCATCTCGCTGCCCACGCTCATGGCACTAGGGTCGGCACCTCAGGGTCCCGGTTGAGCCGCGAACGGCTGATGCGAGGTCGCAAATCGGGTGCGCTCGGGTGCCGTTCATAATCCCCGGATGGTGATCAAGGCGCTGATCTTCGACTTCGACGGGCTCCTGATGGACACCGAGACCACCCTCCTGGACAGCTGGCGCGCCGAATGGAGCCGGCACGGCCTCCGATTGGACGAGGCGACGTTCTTCGCTGATCATGGCGGGGACACCACCGACGACCAGTATGCGCTGCTCGCGGCGGCGGCCGGGCCAGGATTCGACAGGGCTGCCAGCCACGCCAGGCGTACCGCGTACCGCAATGAAAGACATCGCACCCTGGGCCTGACCGCCGGCCTGGCCGACTGGCTGCGGGAGGCCGAAGGCCTCGGGTTGCGGCTCGCGGTGGCGAGCAGCTCGCGGCGCGAATGGGTGGCCGGCCACCTGGCGCGGACCGGTGACCTGGCCCGTTTCGAGGTCCTGGCCTGCGGCGACGAGGTTGCGGCGCACAAACCGGACCCGGCGGTCTACCGGCTGGCGCTGGACCGTCTCGGCCTGCCGCCGGAAGCGGCGATAGCCTTCGAGGACACCCCGCACGGCGTTTCGGCCGCGATGGCTGCCGGGTTGCGGTGCGTCGCCATTCCCAATCCGTACGCCCACCACGCCCGTTTCGGGCACGCCGCCGAGCTGCTCCCGTCCGCAGCCGATGCCACCCTGACCACTCTCCTGACCCGTCTCAGCGCCTCGCCGCCCCGGGTTCCCGGCTGATCGTGCGGGCCGGCCCGGGCATCCCGCACGTCCAGCCGGTCAGGGTTTCCAGGGCTCGGCCGTCAGGCACTCTCCGGGCGGGGCGGTGGTTGATCCCTCCTCGTCCCTTTTCGGAAGAAGTGGAGGATAGACGACGTTCCCGGCCGGATCGCTCCAGCAACGGCCGGTGTCCGGATCGGGCTCGAAGAACGGCCGCCGCCAGATCTCCGCCCCCTGCGGGCCGTAGGCGACCAGGGCTGCGTCCCGGTCCACCTCGGTCCTGCTGACCAGGCCGAACGTGCCGCCCGAGATCCGGGCCGCGGTGGTCCGGCCGTCGCCGTGCTCGAGTTCGATCCGGGAGACACGGGAACTGACCCGCCCGGATGCGTCGACCGCGCCCGAGTCGATCTCGGTGGACGTCCGCATCAGGAGCTGGACCGGTCCGGGCAGCCAGTTCCGGGTGCCGTTCCACTCCTCGATCGAGAGACCGCCTGTCGGTTCGCCGCCGGGCAGCAGGCCCTCGGTGCGCTCACACGCGACATAACCACGTTCGGTGAGGAACACCGCTGTGGTGCGCCGGCCGTGATGAACCGCGACGGCCAGATCGTCCTCGGTCACCGGGAAACGGGCCCCGCGCTCGAACATCGCCGCGTCCGGATAGCCGTTCAGGCAGGCGGCGATCTCCCTGCTCAGCGGCCGGTCCAGCTCGCCCGGCCCCATCGCCACGGTGTCCGGCGCGTCCCCGGTCCGCAGCAGGGGCACAGCGACGGCCGCCGCGGCGGCCAGGGTCGCCACACCGGCGAGAGTGAGCCGTCCGGTCCGGCGCGGGCGGACCGGCGCGGCCATCTCCCGGCGCAGGCGGGCCCGCATCCGGGCGGCGCGAGCAGGCGTCAGCTCCCGCTCCGCGGGCGGCTCCAGCTGGTCGATCATTTCGGCTCCTCAGATGGGGTACGGCCACAGGCGGCAACCTCGACAGCAGGGGTACGGCCGACAGCGCCCGCCGCGCGGGCAGGAGCACCGCTGCCGGTGGTGGTCTGGGCGGGAGGGGTATGGCCGCCGGTAGTGGTCCGGGTGGGAGGGGTGCGGCCGCTGTTAGTGGTCTGGGCGGGAGGGGTGCGGCCGCTGTTAGTGGTCTGGGCGGGAGGGGTATGGCCGCCGGTAGTGGTCCGGTTGAGAGGGGTGCGGCCGCCGGTGTTGGTCTGGGTGGGAGGGTTTCGGCCGGCGTCCGGGGTGTCGGTGCCGGGGCGGACGGGGGAGCCGGGGGTGAGCTGCCGTGACAGGCGGGAGCGGGCCCGGCTCACCCGGCTCCGGACCGACGACTCGGTGACGCCCAGCGCCGCGGCCGCCTCCGGATAGGAGAGGCCGGACCACAGGCAGAGGGCGACCGCCTCGCGTTCGGCGCGGGGGAGGCTGCGGATCGCCGCGAGCACCTCCCGCATCCGGGTCTCGTCGTCGAGGCGGCCCGCCACGTCGTCGGCCGGGTCGGCCACCGTGTCGTCGCCGGGGGCCCGGAACAGCCGGTGCCGCCAGCGGGTGAGGGTCCGCTGTTCGGTGCGGGCGTGATGGCCGGCCGTGACCAGCAGCCAGGGCAGCGGCGAGCCGTCGACCAGGCGTACCTCCGCGCGCCGCCGCCAGGCGGTCAGGAAGGTCGCCGATGTCACGTCCTCGGCCACCGACCACGAGCCGGTCAACCGGAAGGCGTGGTTGTAGACGGCTCGGGAATGGCGGTCGAAGACGGCGGCGAACGCGTCCTCGTCGCCGTCCCGCCACGGGTTCTCGCGCTGGATCGTCACGCCTCACTATGGCCGTGACCGGCCACGATGTTGCGTCATGAACTCTCGATTGCCCTCCTGTTTCGGAATGATTGCGCTGGGAGCGCTCCCATGGAATGCTGTCCATATCGGCCAACGATCCCCACCGATGTGTTGCCGACCGTTCCCCGGCGTGCTCCCACGCCGTCCCCGTCTCGAGGAGCCCTCATGAGACCCATCCCCACCCGCGCACGGGCCCTGGCGGCAGCCGCTGCCGTGGGCGTCGTCGCCGCCGGCGGCGCCATCACCGTCGCGACGAGCGCCAGTGCCGCCGCCGGTTGCAGCGTCACCTACTCGGCCAACTCGTGGAGCACCGGCTTCACCGGCAACGTCACCGTCACCAACCTCGGCGACGCCATCTCCGGCGGCTGGCGAGTCACCTGGACCTGGGCCGGCAACCAGCAGATCACCCAGGGCTGGAGCGCCAACATCACCCAGTCCGGGACGGCCGTCACGGCCACCAACCCGAGCTGGTCCGCGTCGCTGGCCACCAACGGCACGGCGAACTTCGGCTTCAACGCCAACTACTCGGGCACGAACGCCGCTCCGGCGTCGTTCTCGCTCAACGGCACGGTCTGCAACGGCTCGACCGGCTCGCCGTCCACCTCGCCGTCGACCTCCACGTCGCCGTCGACCTCCACCTCCCCGTCGACATCCCCCTCGCCGTCGACCTCGGTGACGCCTGGTATCAAGGTCGACAACCCGTACGCCGGGGCCAAGGGCTACGTGAACCCGGAGTGGAAGGCCAAGGCCGAGTCGGTGTCCGGCGGCAGCCGGGTCTCCAACAACCCGACCGCGGTCTGGATCGACCGGATCGCCGCCATCAACGGCAGCACCGACAGCAGCTCGAACGGCGCGATGGGCGTGCGTGCCCACCTGGACGCGGCTCTGGCCCAGGGCGCCGGCTACATCCAGTTCGTCATCTACAACCTGCCCGGCCGGGACTGCGCGGCGCTCGCCTCCAACGGTGAGCTCGGCCCGACCGAACTTCCGCGTTACAAGACCGAGTACATCGACCCGATCGCGGCGATCCAGGCGGACGCGAAGTACAAGAACCTGCGGATCATCAACGTCGTCGAGATCGACTCGCTGCCGAACCTGGTGACCAACGTCGGTAGCGCCGCCGGCGCGACCGCGGCCTGCGACACGATGAAGGCCAACGGCGGGTACGTGCAGGGCATCGGTTACGCCCTGAACAAGCTCGGCGCGATCGGCAACGTCTACAACTACGTCGACGCCGCCCACCACGGCTGGATCGGCTGGGACTCGAACTTCGGCCCGACCGCCGACATCATGCTGCAGGCGGCCCAGGCCTCCGGCAACGTGAAGAACGTGCACGGCTTCATCACCAATACGGCCAACTACTCGGCGCTGAAGGAGACCTTCTTCACGATCGGCTCCTCGGTCAACGGCACCTCGGTGCGCCAGTCGAAGTGGGTGGACTGGAACCAGTACGTCGACGAGCTGTCCTTCGCGCAGGCCTTCCGGGCCAAGCTGGTCTCGGTCGGTTTCGACTCCGGCATCGGCATGCTGATCGACACCTCCCGCAACGGCTGGGGCGGTTCGGCCCGGCCCACCGCGGCGAGCACCAGCACCAACGTCGACACCTTCGTCAACGAGTCGCGCATCGACCGCCGGATCCACGCCGGCAACTGGTGCAACCAGTCCGGCGCCGGTCTGGGCGAGCGTCCCACCGCGGCCCCGGCCTCCGGTATCGACGCCTACGTCTGGGTGAAGCCGCCGGGCGAGTCGGACGGCTCCAGCAAGCTCATCCCGAACAACGAGGGCAAGGGCTTCGACCAGATGTGCGACCCGGCCTACGCCGGTAACGCCCGTAACGGCAACAGCATGTCCGGCGCGCTGGCCGACGCCCCGATCTCGGGCGCCTGGTTCCCCGCGCAGTTCGCGCAGCTGATGGCGAACGCCTACCCCGCTCTCTGAGCGGACCCGCAGTAGCTGCCGGCCGGTGCTCAGCACCGGCCGGCAGTGCTATTGCAATACAAGTGCATCGTGACCTACCGTGGTGGCCGTGACGAAGGTATGGGCACTCGCGCGATTCGTGGTCGTCTACGAGCTGCGGCTGTGGGCGGCGCTGTTCCGCTGGATCCTGCGGCGGCCGGTCCCGGTCGAGCCGGGCGCCACCCGGTTCGGGTACATCGGCGCGGTCCGGATGATCCTCATCGCCTTCATCGTCGTCTCCGCGATCGAGATCCCGATCCTGGAGCTGATGATTCCGTGGGAGCCCGTCGCGAACGTCCTGCTCTTCGCCGGCGTCTACGGCCTGATCTGGATGTTCGGGCTCTACGCCAGCATTGTCGTGCACCCGCACCTGGTCGGCCCGTCCGGGCTGCGCATCCGTAACAGCCTCACCCTCGACGTCGCCATCGGCTGGGACCGGATCGCGGCGATCGAGGTGCGCCGCCGCTCGATGCCGCCGGGCGGCCAGACCCAGCTCGAGGACGGCGTGCTCGCCCTCGGCATGGCCAGTCAGACGAGCATCGACGTGCGCCTCACCGAACCCCTCGTGCTGCCGGTCCGCAAGGCCAAGGGGCAGCCCGCCGGCACCGTCCGCTTCCACGCCGACGACCCCGAGGGCCTGGTCGAGGCGGCGCGCGAATTCCTCCCGGTCGTGACGGAGAGTCAGGCCGCCACGAAGAACCGGTAGACCGCCCGGTACGGCGCCGCGATCGTCCCGCCCGTGCACGTTCCGGCCGGCGCCAGCCCGCCGACCGTGTCGATCCGCTGCACGTAGGTGACCTTGCCGAACGTACCGCCGCCGCGGTTGGCCTTGGCCTTGATCCGCAGCTGCTGGATGCTGCCGGGGCTCTCCGAGGGAGCCCGCACGACGCCTTCCGGGTCGCCCTCCAGCAGGGAGCCGTCCTGGTCCGACAGCCAGCTCGGGCCGCGGAAGTGCAGGGCGCTGACCTTCTTGACCTGACGCACGGTGACGCCGGTGAGGGAGGCGGCCGGTTCGAGCAGCGTCCAGGCGCCGGACCGGCATTCGTAGACCTGCACACCCCGGGCCTTGAGCACGGCGTGCAGCACATGCCCGGCGGGCGGGGCCAGCTCGGCCGGCACCCGCGGGTCGACGCCGTGCCCGGCCTCGTGCGCGACGGGCGCCGGCGATGCGGGCGGGGCCTGGTCGGTGCCGGCGAAGGACACCCCGGCCGGCACCGCGACGGATACGACGGCGAGGGCGCCGAACGCGGCGGCGGCCCGGGCCGGGCGATGGGCGAGGTTGCGTACGGCAGACGGGCGCTGAGCCACGGGTCCTCCCCTATGGACGGTGACGCTGCGCCATCACGCTAAACGCCGCAGCGCCGTGCGCGTCCCGTCCGGCGGGGATTTCACCCGGAGGAAGTGCTCCTACCGGCGCGGTGGCATCTGGTAGAACCCGGTCGGCAGGGTCTGCTCCTCGACCCGGGCCACCCGGGACCGGGTCCGCAGCCGGAGGAGCAGCAGCACCCCGAGGAACACGCAGATGCCGCCGACGATCAGGCCGGGCCCGAGCAGTGAGGTCTGGTCGGCCACCAGGGCGGCCGGGGTGTCGTCGGTGGGCGGGACGATCGCCGTCCCCTCGTCGTTCCCCTCGTCGCCGGCGTCCCCGGCGGACTCCTCGTCCTCGCCGTCCGGCGACTCGGAGGGCTCGGGCGACGGGCTGACGGCCCGCTCACCACGGATCTCGGCCGACGCGGCCGCCGTGGTCAGCAGGGTCTCCTGCTGGTCGAACGCCCGCGCCTCGAACCGCACGTCACCGCCGTCCGGCCCGTCGAAGGAGATCTGCCAGCGGCCGGTCACCGTGCGGCCCCGGCACAGCGTGCCCGGGTCGAGGTCCTCGTCGATGATCGTGGTGGTGTCGCCCTCGGTGCTGGTGCTGGTGTCGAACTCGCCGGCCTCCTCGACACGGGTCACCCGCAGCTGCTCGGCGTCGACAGGCGTACGCACCACCAGCACCCACCGGACCTTGCGGCACTGGCGGCTCTCCGACGTCACGACCGCGGTCACGGTCTGTGCGGGTCGGGTCACGGTGAACCGGTCGGGTGCGGTCACCCGGACGTCGAACCCCGGCACCTCGGCGGCGGCGGGTGCGGCCGGCGCCAGCGTGTGCAGGACGGCGCCCGCGACGACCGCGCCGGCAAGCGCGGTGATCCGGTGACGCATGACGGTTCCCCTTCCCCCGGGGCGGCTCGATGCATTCGCCCGCACTACTTAGTTCGCCTCGCGCGCGCAAATGGTTCAGAGAGTGGCGTGGGTCACACTCATTTTCCGGCGCCGGATCCGGTGGCCAGAATGGTCGGGGCCGGTCTGGATCCTTCCTGGCAATACCCTTATTTTTTCCTTAACCGAGCAACCGCCGACATGTCTGCGCAGTTCAGCAGGCCTGCGCGGAGGGTGGTCAAACGACTACGCAAAAAGTTCGGTCGGTGTTCATCCGATCCCGGGCCTGGCACGTAATCCCGGGAGGACACGGACCACGGCGCGCAGGGGAAAGCATCGCCGGGGACCGGGTCCAGCGCAGCGCTTGAGCGCGGGGCGTTCCCCACGGACGCCGGCGTCCCACCGCCCACGGGACGTGACCGCACCAAGGAAAACGAGGAGTCCATGGCCCGCTCGAAGAACAGCAACGCCCCCACCCGGGTGCCGGTCGACGTCGGATCCACCGGTACCCGCCCGGTGCCGAAGTCCGCGGTGGCCCTGCTCATCCTGAGCATCCTGGCCGCCCTGTGGGCGGTCGCGATGATGACCACGCCGGGTAAGGTCGCGTACCTGTACCTGTACGAATACCTGAAGTACTACATGGGCGTCGTCGCCCTGGTGTCGCTCTCGATCACGATCATGGTCGGCCTGGTCGCCACCGACCGGCTGGTGCTCAGCATCCGCCAGCGGGTGCTGCTCCAGTCGGCCCACCGGACCACCGGCGTGATCGCGGTCAGCGGCCTCTTCATCCACGTGTGGACGAAGTTCATCGACGGCCAGATCGGTGTCATCGACATCGTCATCCCGTTCCTGGTGGACGGGCGTGAGCTCTGGATCGGCATGGGCACCCTCTCCGGGTGGGTCATGGTCCTGGTGATGTGGTCCGGTCTCGCCCGGGCCCGGTTCATCGGCCGCGGCCGGCCCTGGATGTGGCGTGGCATCCACGCGATCTCCTACCTGATCTGGCCGACCGCCCTGCTCCACGGCCTCGGCGCCGGCCGGGCCGCGGCCACCTGGGTCGTCGTCAGCTACATCGTGTGTGTGCTCGGTGTGCTGATCGGTCTGGCCGTCCGCCTGTCGGTGAGCCTGAACCGCCGCAAGGACTTCGCCTCGCCGGCCGGTGTCGGCGCGGTCCGGACGCAGGAGACCGGCGAGCTGCTGCCCACCGCCTCCGCGCCGATCCGTCGCCCGAACCGCGCGCCCGCCGTCGACCTGCTCGCCCCGGCCGGGTCCGAGCCGCAGACGATGGCCCCGCCGGCCTGGAACCAGCCGACCGGCCCGTCCGCGCCGACCTGGAACCAGCCGTCGGCACCGCAGGCCCGCCAGGTCAGCGCGGCCCCGGCCGCCCGGCCGGTCAGCCCGGCCCCGGCGCCGGCCGAGGAGGACTACCCGCCCCGTGGCCGCCGGCAGCCCGAGCTGGAGGCGCCCGCGCCCCGGCAGCGCCGGGCCGCCGAGGACGACGAGCGTTACGACACCCAGACCCGGATGTCGCGGCGCGACCTCGAGGACGACCGCTACCGGTACGACGACGAGCCCGCCCCGCGCTCCCGTGGCGGCCGCTCGGAGATGTACGACGACGGCCGTGGACGTGGCCGCCGCTACGAGGACGACGAACCGGCCCAGCGCCCCCGCCGCCGCGACGACGCGGAGTCGACCGGCACCCGGATGCGCCGTGACGATCTGGAGGCCACCGGCACCCGGATGCGGCGCGACGACATCGAGGCGACCGGCACCCGGATGCGCCGCTTCGAGGACGACGAGCCCGCGCCCCGGGCCCGGCGCCGCGAGCCGGAGTTCGACGAGCGGCCCCGTGGCCGCCGCCGTGCCGAGGACGAGTACGAGGAAGCCCCGCGCGGTCGTGGCGGCCGCTACGAGGAGGAGCCCGCCCCGCGTTCCCGGAGCGAGCGGTACGACGAGCCCCGCTACGAGGAGCCGGCCCCCCGCCGGCAGAGCCGCAGCGAGTTCGTCGACTTCTCGGACGGCCCGGCCTACCCGGCCGACGACAGCCCCACCCTGGTGGACAGCGGCTCCCGCCGGAACCGCCGCGACGAAGGCGGCCGTGGCGGCCGCCGGGGCCGCGACGACGCCGACGACGGCTACTTCTCCCAGCTCCGCGGTGACTCGAGGGACACGAATTGAGCGAGGCACAGGTTCCACCGGTCACGGCCATCGGCACGCCCCGCATCACCGCGGGGTTCGACGAGTACGGCCGTCTCGACCTCCTGGCCCATCAGGAGGTCCACGGCGGGTTCGCGGCGCTCTCCTCGGGTGAGCTGATCGGCCTCGCCGACCGCATCGAGCTGCGTGGCCGCGGCGGCGCCGGCTTCCCGTTCGCCCGTAAGGTGCGCGCGGTGGTCGACTCCTGCCGCCGCCAGGACCTGCCCCCGGTGATCGTGGTCAACGCCACCGAGGGCGAGCCGCCGTCGTGGAAGGACAAGGCGGTCCTGACCCGTGGCCCGCACCTGATCCTGGACGGCGCGGCGCTGGCCGCCGCCGCCCTGGACGCGGAGGAGATCGTCATCGGCGTCGCCGACGACGGTGTCGGCCAGAACTCGCTCGCCGCCGCCCTGGCCGAGCGGAAGATGCCGTGCCCGACCCGGATCGTCGTGGTGCCGCACCGGTTCATCTCCGGTGAGGGCGGTGCGCTGGTCCGCGGGATCAACGGCGAGGCGCACATCCCGCCCGGTCGTAAGGTCCGGTCCAGCGACAACGGCGTGATGGGCCTGCCCACCCTGCTGTCGAACGCGGAGACGTACTCGCAGCTGGCGATCGCGGCCCGGCTGGGCCCGTGGGAGTACAACTCGGTCGGCATCCCGGAGGAGCCCGGCACGGTCATGCTGACCGTCGGCGGCTCCGCCACCGCCCCGGCCGTGGTCGAGGCGCCCACCGGCACCCCGCTCATGGAGGTGCTCGAGATGTGCGGCGCCGACCTGGGCCCGGGGCTGCTGGTCGGCGGTTACCACGGCAAGTGGGTCACCGCCGAGCAGGCCAGGACCATCAACATCTCCCGGAAGGGGTTCGCGAAGGTCGGCGGCACGCTGGGCGCCGGCATGCTCATCCCGATCGGCTCGAAGACCTGCCCGGTCGGCGAGGTCGCCCAGGTCGTGCAGTACCTGGCCGGCGAGTCGGCCGGCCAGTGCGGCCCGTGCCGGATCGGCCTGCCCGACCTGGCCCGCGCGGTCACCCTGGTGTCGCTTGGCGGCAACGCGGTCGAGCAGGTGCGGCAGGCGGCCGGCATGGTCAAGGGCCGTGGCGCGTGCAGCCACCCGGACGGCTCGTCCCGGTTCGCGCTGTCCGCGCTGGAGGTCTTCAAGGAGGACGTCCTCCTGCACGCCAACGGCGAGGGCTGCGGCAAGCAGGTCCGTGGCATCCTGCCGCTGCCCTACACGGCTGAGAAAGGTGCCCGCAAGCTGGCCCTCGACTGGTCGCGGTGCGACGGGCACGGGCTGTGCTCGGCGGTCGCCCCGGAGATCATCCGGCTCGACAACAACGGCTTCCCGGCGTTCCCGCAGACGCCGCTGCCGCCGTGGCTCGAGGACGGCGCCCGCAAGGCGGTCAACGTGTGCCCGGCGCTCGCGCTGCGGCTCACCGAACCCACCCCGGCCAAGTGATGAGCAGGTCCCGCGTACCCCGGCTGATGTTGTCCCTTGCTCTGGCTGCCGCGCTCGCGGCAGCCGGGTGCGGGACCACGCCGGACGCGTCCCCGGAGGCGCCGGCGGCCGGACCGTCCCCGGCCGCTGCCGCGCCTCCGGCCTCCGGGGCGGCCACCGCGGAAGCGGTGACCGTCCCGAAGACGCTGACCTTCACCGGGACCACGCTGGACGGCAAGAGGTTCGACGCCGCGTCGATGGCCGGCAAGCCGGCCATCCTCTGGTTCTGGGCGCCCTGGTGCGCGACCTGCGCCAGCGAGGCGCAGTCGCTGTCCGACATCCATGACGAGTACGCGGGCCGCCTGAGCATCCTCGGCATCGCGAGCCTCGGCAGCGTGCCGGAGATGGACGACTTCGTCGCCGACTTCGAGCTCGCCAAGATCCCGCACCTCAACGACAAGGCCGGCAAGCTGTGGAAACGGTTCGGCATCGCCCAGCAGAGCTGGTACGTGATGCTGGACCGCACCGGCAAGGTCGCCTACAAGGGGTACCTCGACGATCTCCAGCTGACCGGGAAGGTCAAGGAGCTGACCGCCTAGAACGTGGTCGGCGTGGTGGGCGACTGCCAGGCCGGCTTCTCCGACGGCATCAGGATCCAGGCGATCGGGTAGACGAGGATCTGGCTGCCCGGGATGACGAAGAGGATCAGCACGAACAGCATCCGGGCGATCCACGGGTCGATGCCGAAGCGGCGGCCGAGGCCAGCGCAGACGCCGGCGATCATCCGGCCGTCCTGCGGGCGAACCAGGCCCTGACGGGCGAGCGAGTCGTGCACGGCGTTCATGAGGGGATCCCTGCCTTCACTGGTGGTGAACTGATGACTCCATGGTGTCGCCAGGAGGGGGCCGGCCGCATCGGGCATGGCCCCGATCCTCATCTCGGGGATCTCCATGAGGCCGCCGCCTATTCGGGAAGAGACAGCGCCCTATACAGTGCGAGCGCATACGTAAGGGGGCGCTCCGGGGGGCAGCGGAATGGTCGACGGCTCAGTGCCGGGTGAGCGGACACAACCGCTGCGCACCGGCGATCCACCGACCCTCGGCGAGTATGAGCTGATCGGCCGGCTCGGCGAGGGCGGCATGGGCACGGTCTACCTGGCCCGTACCGGTGGCGGGGTGCTCGTCGCGGTCAAGATGGTGCGCGCCGACCTGGCCCACGACGACGAGTTCCGCCGGCGTTTCCGCAGCGAGGTCAACCGGGCCCGGCAGGTGCCGCCGTTCTGCACCGCCGAGGTGCTCGACGCCGACCCCGACCACGACTCGCCGTATCTGGTCGTCGAGTATGTCGACGGGCCCACCCTGGCCGAGGTGGTCGAGCAGCGCGGGCCGCTGACCAGCGCCAACCTGCACGGCGTGGCGATCGGGGTGGCGACCGCGCTGACCGCGATCCACGGCGCCGGGGTGATCCACCGCGACCTCAAGCCGCGCAACGTGCTGCTGGCGCCGGGCAGCCCCAAGGTGATCGACTTCGGGATCGCCCGGGCCATGGAGGCGACCAGCGCCAACACCCGCACCGACCAGATGGTCGGCACGGTGGCGTACATGGCGCCGGAGCGGTTCTCCTCCGACGAGGACACCCCGCTCACCCCGGCCGCCGACGTGTTCGCCTGGGGGAGCGTGGTGGCCTATGCGGGGACCGGGCAGACCCCGTTCTGGGCCGACTCGCCGCCGGCCATGGCGGCCCGCATCCTCACCCAGCCGCCGAAACTCGACGGGCTGAGCGGCCCGCTGCGCGACCTGGTGGCCCACGCGCTGGAGAAGGACCCGGCCGACCGGCCGAGCTCCCGGGAGCTGCTCGACCTGCTGATCTCCGGCAAGCAGCGGCCGGCCGCCACCGCCGCCGCCTTCGCCGACCAGCCCGACCTGCGGGCCGCCGCGGTCGAGGCGCAGGCCGTCACCGGGGTCGCCGGCGACCCGTCGGTGAGCCTGCCGACCCTGGCCATCCCGCCGGGGCTGGTCGGCTACGACGAGAACTCGATCGTCACCGTGCCGATCTCCGCCCCGCCGGCCGACACCATGACCGGGCCGCCGCCCTCCCCGCCCCGGCAGGGCCGCCGCTGGGCGATGCCGGTGCTGCTCGGGGTCTTCGTGTCGGCCCTGGTCGCCGGCGCCGTCCTGGTGGCCCTGGAGCTGCGCAACGACAACCGCAGCCAGGCTGAGGACGGGCACACCGCGTCGCCCGCCCCGTCGGCCACGGTCTCCGCCCCGGCCGGGCTGCCACGCCTCCAGGACACCCTGCGGCGGCCGTCGCTGTGGAGCGCCAAGGACTATCCGGAGGAGAACGCGACCTGCTACTTCGACGACGCGCTGGTCGCGCGCCGGGAACAGGCCGGGACCTACAAGTGCCGGGGGCCGCTCGACCGGATCCCGGCCGACATGCGCGTCGAGGTCTCGGTCCGCCTGCTCACGCCGGACAGCTGCGCGGCGATCTGGTTCCGCAACAACGATCAGGTCGGCTACCAGGCCCGCATCTGCGAGCGCAACATCTACATCGGCGTGCACAACCGGGACGGTGACGGGAAGATCGCCGTCGACAAGACCATCCCGCTCGGTGACGCGCCGATCGCGCTGAACGGCGAGGGCGCCCGCATCGGCCTGCTCGCCCGCGGCGACCAGGTCGAGGTGTACCGGGACGGCGCCCTGATCGGCAGCGCCCCGCTGACCGCGCCGGAGCTCCAGGCGGGCCGGGTGCTGCTCGGCGTCTACAACGAGCGCGACGCGCCGGAGGACGGGCCGTACGAGGTGGCGTACACCGACATCGAGATCTGGGACGTGAAGTAGCGGGAGGCCTGCCGGGCCTCCCGCCGTCCACTCGTCAGTCGCGGGTCAGGCCGGCCCGGCGCAGCGCGTCGGCCATGGCGCTGTTGCCGAAGCTGTTGCCACCGCCGCCACCACCGCCGCCCTGGCCACCACGCTGGCCGCCGCCCTGCCGGGGCTGACGCTGCCCGCCCTGGCCGCCGCCGCGCTGCTGCCCGCCGCCACGCTGGCCGCCGCCGCCCTGGCCACGGTCCTCCCGCGGCTGACGGCCCTTGTTCGGCTCGTCGCTCAGGCGCATGGTCAGCGAGATCCGCTTGCGGACCGGGTCGACCTCGAGCACCCGGACCTTCACCACGTCACCGGACTTGACCACCTCGCGCGGATCCTGCACGAACTTGTCGGACAGCGCCGACACGTGCACGAGCCCGTCCTGGTGCACGCCGATGTCGACGAACGCGCCGAACGCGGCCACGTTCGTCACCTGGCCCTCCAGGATCATGCCCGGTTTCAGGTCGGCGATCTTCTCGACGCCCTCGGCGAAGGTCGCCGTGGTGAACGCCGGCCGCGGGTCACGGCCCGGCTTCTCCAGCTCCTTGAGGATGTCGGTGATGGTCGGCAGGCCGACCGTGTCGGTGACGAACTTGTCCGGCCGGATGCCCTTCAGCAGCGGGCTGTTGCCGATCATCGTCTTCACGTCCGATCCGGCGTCCGCCGCGATCGTCCGGACCAGGGTGTACGACTCCGGGTGCACGCTGGAGAAGTCGAGCGGGTCCTCGCCGTCCCGGATCCGGAGGAAGCCGGCGCACTGCTCGAATGCCTTCGGGCCCAGCCGGGCCACGTTCTTGATCTCCTTGCGGTTCTTGAACGGGCCGTTCTGGTCGCGGTGCAGCACGATGTTCTCGGCGAGGCCGGCGGTGATCCCGGAGACCCGGGTCAGCAGCGGCGCGGAGGCGGTGTTGATGTCCACCCCGACGCCGTTCACACAGTCCTCGACCACCGCGTCCAGCGAGCGGGCCAGCTTCACCTCGGACAGGTCGTGCTGGTACTGGCCGACCCCGATCGACTTCGGGTCGATCTTCACCAGCTCGGCGAGGGGGTCCTGGAGCCGGCGGGCGATCGACACCGCGCCGCGCAGCGACACGTCCAGGCCCGGGAGCTCCTGCGAGGCGTACGCCGACGCCGAGTAGACCGACGCGCCCGCCTCGGAGACGACCACCTTGGTCAGTTTCGCCTCCGGATGCTTCTTGATCAGCTCGGTGGCCAGTTTGTCGGTCTCCCGCGACGCGGTGCCGTTGCCGATCGCGATCAGCTCGACGTTGTGCTTCGACGCCAGCGCGGCCAGCCGGTGGATCGACTCGTCCCACTTGTTCTGCGGGACGTGCGGGTAGATCGTGTCGGTCGCGACCACCTTGCCGGTCGCGTCCACCACGGCGACCTTCACCCCGGTGCGGAAACCAGGGTCAAGGCCCATGGTGGTACGGGTCCCGGCCGGCGCCGCGAGCAGCAGGTCACGCAGGTTGGCGGCGAACACGCGAACCGCCTCGTCCTCGGCCGCCTCGCGCAGCCGGACCCGCAGGTCGGCGCCGAGGTGGATGAGGACCCGGGTGCGCCACGCCCAGCGGACCGTGTCGACGAGCCACTTGTCGCCGGCCCGGCCGTGGTCGCTGATGCCGTTGCGCCCGGCGATGCGGCCCTCGAAGTAGCCCTCGTCCTCCTCGGGGTGCGGCTCCATGGTGAGGTCGAGGACATCCTCCTTCTCACCGCGCAGCATCGCCAGGATGCGGTGCGAGGGCAGCTTCGAGTACGGCTCGGCGAAGTCGAAGTAGTCGGAGAACTTCGCCCCGTCGGTCTGCTTGCCGTCGCGCACCCTGGCGACCAGCCGGCCGCGTGTCCACATCTGCTCCCGGAGCTCACCGATCAGGTCGGCGTCCTCGGCGAACCGCTCGATCAGGATGGCCCGTGCGCCGTCCAGGGCGGCCTGGGGGTCGGCCACCCCCTTCTCGGCGTCCACGAACGCCGCAGCGGCCGCTTTCGGGTCGACGGTGGGGTCGCCCAGCAGACCGTCGGCCAGCGGCTCCAGGCCGGCCTCACGGGCGATCATCGCCTTGGTCCGCCGTTTCGGCTTGAACGGGAGGTAGATGTCCTCCAGCCGGGCCTTCGTGTCGGCCTCGAGGATCTGCTGCTCCAGGGCGTCGTCGAGCTTGCCCTGGGAGCGGATCGACTCCAGCACCGCGGCCCGCCGGTCCTCCAGCTCCCGCAGGTAGCCCAGGCGCTCCTCCAGGGTGCGCAGCTGGGCGTCGTCGAGGGTGCCGGTCACCTCCTTGCGGTAGCGGGCGATGAACGGCACCGTGGCCCCGCCGTCGAGCAGCTCGACCGCGGCGGTGACCTGCCCTTCCCGTACCCCGAGCTCCGAGGCGATGCGCTGATGGATAGCTGTCGTCACGTCGACGATTGTTACCGAGCCCGCGCCGCCTTGTCGCGCCACCCCGGACTGTCACCCGCGCGCGACCGTCCAGCGGCCGTCCGCCCGCGTGCCCGGGCGCCCGGGGTACCGCTTGCGAGGGACGCCCGGAACCTGCCGTGAATCGTCCGGGTGGCGGCTCGCGTACCCCGATGTCGCGAATGTCACGTCGGTCTTGCGCGGCGTGTCGCGGTGGCGCGAACGCCGCCGATCATGGCCAAGATCGCCGCGAGCCGCCGCCGGATCGCCTCGCGGGACCACCGCAAGGGCTGTGACCTGCGCCATCATCCTTTTCGGGGTGGTCGGTGACGGGGTCGGCCCCGCGGTGGCATACCAGGCATCCGCCGACACTTGGTAGGAGGTACTAGAGACAACGGAATTGGCCTTTGGCACAGTTGTCACATGACGCTTGCTGTCCGGGCGGTCGCCGCCACTGATCAGGGCCTGGTCCGGTCCAACAACGAAGACGCCGTCTTCGTCGGTAATCGACTCTTCGTGGTGGCGGACGGCATGGGCGGGCTTCCCGCCGGCGAGCTGGCGAGCGACATCCTGGTGCAGAGTCTCAGCGTCGTCGACACCGCTCCGGACAACGGCGAGCCGCTCCAGGATCTGATCAACGCGCTGCAGACCGCCAACCAGCGGATCGAGGCGTCCGTCGCCGAGGACGACGCGCGCGACGGCATGGGCACCACGGTGACCGCGCTCCTGCTCTCCGGCGACCGGCTGGCCGCCCTCAACGTCGGCGACTCCCGCTGCTACCTGCTGCGCGACGGCGACTTCCAGCAGCTCACCCGGGACGACACGTATGTGCAGGCGCTCGTCGACCAGGGGGTGCTCACACCCGACGACGCCCGGCGGCACCCGCAGCGGGCGCTGGTCACCCAGGCGGTGCAGGGCGGCCCGTTCCGGCCGGCCGGGCGGATGATCCCGGCCCGGATCGGCGACCGGTACCTGCTGTGCAGCGACGGGCTCTCCGACTACGTCGAGGACACCGTGATCGCCCAGACGCTGCGTGACGTCGCCGACCGCAAGACGTGCGCCGCCGAGCTGGTCAACCGCACCCTGGAGAACGGCGCGCCGGACAACGTCACGGTGATCGTCGCCGACGTCGTCGAAGCCTGACGGCGATGATCAGGACCCGCCGCATCCTCGCCGGTGCGGCGGCGGCCGTCCTGATCCCGGCCCGTCGCCTTTCCGGGGCGGTGTCTGTGGCTACGCTCCTGATCGCGGCCCGTCGTCTTTTCCGGGCTTTGTCGGTGGCTGCGCTCCTGATCGCGGCCCGTCGCCTTTTCCCGGCAGTGTCGGTGGCTGCGCTGTTCATGGGGCTCGCCGCCTGCTCCGGGGGCGGGTCGGGCGAGGGCGCGCCGCTGCCGGAGTTGAAGCTGCGGGCGACCGCCGAGCAGTGGCGGCAGGACGAGGTGGCCCGGCAGCTCGGCATCGCCCTGCACAACGACGGCCCGGCGCCGGTGTGGATCTCCCGGGTCGAGCCGGACCTGCCGTCCTTCGAGGGCGAGACGCCGGTCGACACACCGGCCCTCCTGCCGCCGAACGGGCTCCGGGTGGACGTGACCGTGCCCTACGGCACCGGAGGCTGCGCAGCGGCCGCTGAGGCCTCCTACGTGACGGTTGTGGCGCGGGTCGAGGGCGACACCCGGACCCAGCGGGTGCGGCTCGCCCTGCCGTACCCCAACGAGCTGCTGAACCGGCTGCTCGCCGACGACTGCGCGGCCGAGACCGTCCGCAAGAGCGTGGCCCTGCGTTTCGGCGACTGGACCGACCTGGGCGCCGAGGGCGTGCGCGGGAGCCTCGTCGTCGAACGGACCGCGGCCGCCACCGGCACGGCCCGGCTGCACTCCTTCGACGGCAACGTGATGTACCGCCTCGCCTACCGCACGGCGAACCCGCTGGCCGAGGTGACCGCCGGGGCCCCGGTCGCCACGCTGCCGTTCACCGCGTCACCGCTGCGATGTGACCTGCACGCCTTCGCCGAGGTGAAGAAACCCTTCGAGTTCCCGGTCCGGATCTCGCTGGACGGCGGCAAACAGCTCTACACGACGGTCCCGGTCGACGACGACGACCGAAAGGCCCTCGACACCATGCTGCGCCGCAACTGCGGTGTCCCACCCGCCGGCTCCTGAGCGTCAGGGCAGCTCGAGGAAGTCGCGGATGGCGTCCTCGGTCGCGGTCATCGTGGCGTGGGAGACGAAACCGTGGAGATCTCGCAACGAGGTCCGGTCGAGGATCTGCACCACCCCGTGAATCCGCACCCATGCACCGCTCAGCGGATCGCCGCCGCCGAGCGGAACCGCCAGGTGATTGGGATGCGGTGACTCCCGCACGACGGTGAGCGCCCAGATCGCGAGCTCATCGATCGCGTTGTACTCGTTGTTGCTGATGACCAGCACGCGATGCTGGGAGCCGCCGCGCAGCAGGGTCCAGATCTGACCGCGCTTCACCACTCGGTGCCGCGCAGTGCGATGTCGTTGCTGCTCTCGATCAGGATCCGGTCGGCGTCGGCCTGCTCGGGCGTGCGCTCCCGGAGGAACCTGCCATACGCCTGGGCGGCCTCACGCTGCCTGAGGCGGCGTGCCTCTGGCAGAACCCGGCGGACAGCCTCGGTCACGGCCGCCGAGGCGTTGCCCTGGCTCTGGAGATATTCCGCGACATCGTCAGGGACGCTGATGCTGAGCTTCACGGTCATACTTTTATCCTACCGCTGGTTCAGGCCTCGTCGAGGCGGGTGAGCAGGGCTTTCGGGGCGACCGTGCGGAAGGCGTCGGTGCACAGCTCGGTGATCTCGGACCAGTCGGGGGAGCGGTCGAGCCGGACGCCGAGCCAGCCGCGATGACCCACGTAGGGTGGCCGGAAGAAACGGGCCGGATCGGCGGCGATCAGCTCGGCCTGGGCGCCCGGTGGGGCCGCGCACCACAGATGTGGGAAATCGTGGTCGTGATGGCCGTCGGCCCAGAGCATCACGAACTGCTTGCGGTCGCGGACGAAGAACGCCGGCGAGCCGTGGCTCAGGCGCTCGGTCGCCTCGGGCAGGCGCAGGCAGATGTCGCGGATCCGCTCGGTCGTCGAGTCCATGCCCCGCATTCTGCCCCGCGGGTCTGACATATTCTCGGCCCGTGCTGATGACGACCGAGCGGCTGATCCTGCGGCGTTTCCGGGCGTCCGACGCGCCCGCGCTGGCGGCCTACCGGTCCGATCCGGAGGTGGCCCGTTACCAGTCGTGGGACGCGCCCTTCCCGATCGGGAGCGCGGAGGTCGCGGTCCGTAACTTCGCGGCGAGCTCGCCGGCCGAGCCGGGCCGGTTCCAGTATGCGATCGAGCTCGCCGACGAGCAGCGGCTGATCGGGGATGTGTACGTCCGCCTGCACGACAACCGGATGCAGGGGGAGATCGGGTTCACGCTGGCCACGGCGTACCAGAAGAGGGGTTTTGCGGCCGAGGCGGTCGGCGCGGTGCTGGACCGGCTGTTCCGGGCGCAAGGGCTGCACAAGGTCACCGGGGAGTGCGACGCGCGGAACGCGCGGTCCGCGGCGCTGCTGGAGCGGCTCGGTTTCCAGCGGGAGGGGCTGCTGCGGCAGCAGACCTTCATCAAGGGCGAGTGGACCGACGACCTGCTGTACGGGCTGCTCGCCACCGAATGGCTCGGACGCTGAGAAAATGTCGTACCCCGGTGCTTGGATCCCGGGCATGGACATCGACGAGTTCTGGCAGCTGATCGAGCACAGCGGCGGTGAGCGGCCGGGCGACCAGGACGCCCGCGAGGAGTGGCTGATCGCGGCGCTGACCCGTCTCGACCCGGTCCACATCGAGGATTTCGAGATCAGGTTGCAGGAGCTCCGCGACCGGATCGACAACGCGGCGGTGTGGGGCGCGGCCGAGGTGGTCTACGACGGCGCCTCCGACGACACGTTCTGGTATTTCCAGTGCTGGCTGATCGGGCAGGGCCGGGAGCGTTTCGAGCTGGTCGAGGCCGATCCGGATGCGCTGGCCACCCTGCCGGGGATCCGGCGGCTGGCCGGCCGTCGCTATCGTGACTGGGCCGACGACGAGTGGCCCGACTGGGAGTCGCTCGACTACGTCGCGGGCAAGGCGCATCCCGGTGATCTGGAGGAGGCGCTGGCCGCGCGCGGGTTCACCAGCCGGTGCGATCCACTTCCGCCGGATTGGGAGAGCATGCCGCCCTACCCCCGGCTGCGCGGGTTGTTCCCGCACAGCCGGGAGTGAGAGTCACAGCCTGGAATGAGAGTCACAGCCTGGAGTGAGCGTCACCGCCGGAAGTGAGAGTCACCCCCGGCGGTGCGAGTCACAGCCGGGGGAGAGTCAGCTCTCGTGGCGCAGCCAGACGGCGCCCAGCGGTGGCACCCGCAGCGACACCGAGGCGTCGAAGCCGTGCCAGGGCAGGTGTTCCGCCTCGACCTCGCCCAGGTTCCCGACGCCGGAGCCGCCGTAAAGGGCGCTGTCCGTGTTGATCACCTCGGTCCAGCGGCCGGAGCGAGGCAGGCCGATGCGGTAACCCTCGTGCGGGATGGCGGCGAAGTTGACGATGCACGCCAGGGTGTCGCCGTTCGGCGCGAAGCGGACGAACGAGAAGGTGTTGTGCTGCGAGTCCTCACTGGTGATCCAGCGGAAACCGGACGGGCTGGTGTCCTGCGTCCACAGCGCGGGCGTCTCCCGGTACACCCGGTTGAGGTCCTTGACCAGGCCACGGATGCCGCCGAACTGCGGGTCGTCGAGCAGTGTCCAGTCCAGGCCGCGGCCCTCGTTCCACTCGGCGAGGTCGCCCATCTCGGCGCCCATGAAGAGCAGCTGCTTGCCGGTGAAGGCCCACATGAAACCGAGCAGGGCGCGGGTGTTGGCGAGTTTCTGCCACAGGTCGCCGGGCATCTTGCCGGTCAGCGAGCCCTTGCCGTGCACCACCTCGTCGTGGCTGATCGGCAGGGTGTAGTTCTCGCTCCACGCGTAGACGGTGGCGAAGGTCATCTGGTGGTGGTGCCACTGCCGGTAGATGGGCTCCTTCTCCATGTAGGAGAGGGTGTCGTTCATCCAGCCCATGTTCCATTTGAAGCCGAAACCGAGCCCGCCGAGGTGGGTGGGCCGGGTGACGCCGGGCCACGCGGTGGACTCCTCGGCGATCGTCATGACCCCGGGGTGGTGCTTGTAGACGGTCGCGTTCATCTCCTGGAGGAAGCTGATCGCGTCCAGGTTCTCCCGGCCGCCGTACTGGTTGGGGGTCCACTCGCCGTCCTTGCGCGAGTAGTCGAGGTAGAGCATCGAGGCGACGGCGTCGACCCGCAGGCCGTCGGCGTGGAACTCCTCGCACCAGTAGAGCGCGTTGGCGACCAGGAAGTTGCGGACCTCCGTGCGGCCGAAGTCGAAGACGTAGGTGCCCCAGTCGGGGTGTTCGCCGCGCCGCCAGTCGCCGTGCTCGTAGAGCGGAGTGCCGTCGAAACGGGCCAGCGCCCACTCGTCTTTCGGGAAGTGGGCGGGCACCCAGTCCAGGATCACGCCGACGCCGGCCTGGTGCAGCTTGTCGACCAGGTGCCGGAACTCGTCGGGCGTGCCGAACCGGGAGGTCGGCGCGTAGTAGCCGGTGACCTGGTAACCCCACGAGCCGCCGAACGGGTGCTCCATCACCGGCATCAGCTCGACGTGGGTGAAACCGGTCTCGACCACGTACTCGACGAGCTGGTCGGCCAGTTCGGTGTAGGTCAGGCCGGGCCGCCACGAGCCCAGGTGCACCTCGTAGACGCTGATCGGCTCCTGGTGCCACGACTTGCGGGACCGCTCCCGCATCCACTGCTCGTCGTGCCACTGGTAGGACGACTGGTAGACGACCGACGCGGTGGCCGGCGGCACCTCGGTGTGCTGGGCCAGCGGGTCGGCGTGCTCGCGCCACACCCCGTCCCGGCCGAGGATCTTGAACTTGTACTTCGTGCCGATGTGCGCGCCGGGGATGTACAGCTCCCACACGCCGCTGGAGCCGAGCGACCGCATCGGCCACCCGTCGTAGGGGCCCCAGCCGGCGAAGTCGCCGACCACCTGCACGCCACGGGCGCTGGGGGCCCACACCGCGAAACCGACGCCGGCGCCGCGCGGCTGCGCCCCGAGCACCTTCCACAGCTTCTCGTGCCGGCCCTCGCCGATCAGGTGCAGGTCGAGCTCACCGAGGGTGGGCAGGTGACGGTACGGGTCGTCGCACTGCGTCCCGTCGACGTCGAGACGGTAGTCGAGGACGGTCCCGGGCAGCTCGGCCGCGAAGATCCCGTCCGGGTGGACCTTCGTCGCCTCGTACCGCTCGCCCTCGTGCAGGACGGCCACCTCGGTGGCGCCCTTGCGCAGGGTGCGCACGACGGTCCGGCCGCCGTGCGGGTGGGCGCCGAGGATGCCGTGCGGGTCGTGCGAGTCCCCGGCTATCACGCTGTCCATGGCCCGTTTGTCGGCGGCGAGCCGCGAGGCGCTGGTCTGACCGATCATGGTTTTGGGGTGCCCTCCGGGGTTCATCCGACGAGCCGGGCGATCGACCGCAGGGGGATCCGCAGCCAGCCGGGCCGGTGCCGGGCTTCGTAGGCGGCCTCGTAGACCGCCTTGTCCAGTTCGTACGCCGCCAGCAGCGCCGCCTTGTCACGCGGGTCGGCGCCCGCCACATGCGTGTACCCGTCGCAGAACGCCGCCCGGTTGCGGTCCACCCACTCCCGGGCCCGTGCCGCCAGGGGCTCGTCGTCGTCCTGGTCGACCAGCAGCTGGTAGGCCGCGTACTCGTAGGAGCGCAGCACCCCGGCCACGTCGCGCAGCGGCGAGTCGGGCAGCCGCCGCTCGTCCAGCGGCTGGCCGGGCTCACCCTCGAAGTCGATCAGCAGCCAGCTCTCCGGGGTACGCAGTACCTGCCCGAGGTGCAGGTCGCCGTGGATACGCTGGACCTCGACCTGCTCGCCGGTGAGGGCGCTGAACCGGCCGGTGATCGCCGGGACGTGCTGTTGCAGCTCGGGCACCGCGTTGGCGGCGGTCCGCAGCCGGGCCAGCACCGCGTCCAGCGGGAACGGCGCCGGGCCGCTGCCGAGCTGTTCGGCGAGGGTCAGGTGCACCGACGCCACGGCCTCGCCCAGCCGGTACGACTCGCCCTGGAAGTCGCCGCCCACCTCGTCCGCGGCGAACGCGGCGTCGGCGAACAGATCCCGGGCCGAGGCGGTGGCCATGGCCCAGCCCTCGGCCGAGTTGACCGCGTACTCGGTGACCATGCCCAGCGAGCAGTCGTCGGCGACCTGGAACGACCCGAGCAGCCGCGCCACGTGCGAGTTGCCGGCCCGGCCGAGCACCCGGTTCAGCTCGATGTCCGGGTTGACCCCGCAGGTGACCCGGCGGAACAGCTTGAGGATGGCGTCCTGGTCGAAGATCACGCTGGTGTTGCTCTGCTCCGCGTCGAACACCCGCGGCCAGGCCTCCAGCGGCAGCGTGACGCCCGGCTCCTTCTCGAAGGTGATGTCACCGGCCAGCTCGGACCGGTCGACCAGGCCCAGCAGGTGGCGGGCGGCCGCCGGGTCGTAGAGGGCGTCGTAGCCGACCCGGCCGTCGTCGGCCGGCCCGATGGTCGCGACCTGGCTGTACTCCGGGATCGGCCCGGCGCCCCAGCCGACCAGGATCTGGTACCGCTCGGAGCTGCCGTCGGTGTACTCCACGTCGACGAGGACCAGCTCCAGATCCTCGCCGAGAGTCGTGGCGGACGCCTCCTTGACCGAGGACAGGACTCGGCTGCGCCCGGCGTACCAGCGCTGTTTCGGTAACCACTCGGCGAAAGGCAGCGTCATTGCTTCTCCTCCGACCCGCACAACTGGAACCAGTAGAACCCGTGCCCCGGGAGCGTCAACAGGTACGGAAGCTGGCCGATCCGGGGGAAGTTGACGTGCCCGGTGAGCTCCACCGGGGTGTATCCGTTCCAGTGCTGGAGGTTCAGTTCGATCGGTTGCGGGAAGCGTGACAGGTTGTTGACGCACAGCACCACGTCGTCGCCGAGCTCGCGCAGATAGGCGAGCACCGACGGGTTGGAGCCGCCCAGCTCACGGAACGTGCCGACGGCGAACGCCTCGTGTCTGCGCCGGACCGCCAGCATGGTGCGCGTCCAGTTCAGCAGGGAGGTGGCGCTGTCCCGCTGGGCCTCCACGTTCACCGCCTGGTACCCGTACACCGGATCCTGATTGACCGGAAGGTAGAGGCGCCCGGGCGTGGCCGTGGAGAAGCCGGCGTTGCGGTCCGGGGTCCACTGCATCGGGGTGCGCACGCCGTCCCGGTCGCCGAGCCAGATGTTGTCGCCCATCCCGATCTCGTCGCCGTAGTAGAGCACCGGCGAGCCGGGCAGCGACAGCAGCATGGCGGTGAACAACTCGATCTGGTTGCGGTCGTTCTCCAGCAGGGGAGCGAGCCGCCGGCGGATGCCGACGTTCGCCTTCATCCGTGGGTCCTTGGCGTACTCCGAGTACATGTAGTCGCGTTCCTCGTCGGTCACCATCTCGAGCGTCAGCTCGTCGTGGTTCCGCAGGAAGATGCCCCACTGGGTGTTCTCCGGGATCGGCGGCGTCTGCGCCAGGATCTCCGAGATCGGGAAACGCGACTCCCGGCGTACGGCCATGAAGATGCGCGGCATCAGCGGGAAGTGGAACGCCATGTGGCACTCGTCGCCGCCACTGCGGGGATCGCCGAAGTACTCCACCACGTCGGCCGGCCACTGGTTCGCCTCGGCCAGCAGCACCCGGCCCGGGAACTCGTCGTCGATCACCTTGCGGCAGTGCTTCAGGAACGCGTGGGTGGCCGGCAGGTTCTCGCAGTTGGTGCCCTCCTCTTCGAAGAGGTACGGCACCGCGTCCAGCCGGAACCCGTCGATGCCGAGGTCCAGCCAGAACCGCAGCACGTCCAGCATGGCCTCCTGCACCTTCGGGTTCTCGTAGTTGAGATCCGGCTGGTGCGAGAAGAACCGGTGCCAGTAGAACTGCCGGCGCACCGGGTCGAACGTCCAGTTCGACTCCTCGGTGTCGACGAAGATGATCCGCGCGTCCTGGTACTTCTCGCTGGTGTCGTTCCAGACGTAGAAGTCGCCGTACGGCCCGTCCGGCTCGTGCCGGGACGCCTGGAACCACGGGTGCGAGTCGGACGTGTGGTTCATCACCAGGTCGGTGATCACCCGGATGCCGCGCTTGTGCGCCGCGTCCAGCAGGGCCACGAAGTCCTCGACCGTGCCGAACTCGGGCAGCACCTTGTAGAAGTCGCGGATGTCGTACCCGCCGTCGCGCAGCGGCGAGTCGTAGAACGGCGGCAGCCAGAGGCAGTCGACGCCGAGCCACTGGAGGTAGTCGAGCCGCTCGATCAGCCCCCGCAGGTCGCCGCCGCCGTCGGAGCCCGAGTCGTAGAACGCCCGGACCAGCACCTCGTAGAACACGGCCCGCTGGAACCAGGTCCGGTCCGCCGGAAGCGCCCGGGCGTGCCCGAAGTCGTCGGAGGTCGGATGTTCGACCACCCCGCCCTCGTTGTGGCTACCCTCGGCCGGGTCGTGCTCGCTCGACAGCTCCATCTGCTCCCCCTACCCCGCCTGACGGCGACGATGCCTCGAGGCGTCTATCCCGCCTTGACGACGAAGATGTGTGCCGGCTCGACGAACGGGTCGATCCGGACGGCGTTGTACTGCCCCCACTCGTAGGTCGCCCCGGTGATCTGGTCGACCACCGTGAACCGGTCGTGCCAGTCCAGGCCGAGCGCCGGCATGTCCAGAGTGGTGTTGCCCCACTGCACGTTGCTGCTGTCGAACGTGCAGATGACCAGGACGGTGTTGCCGGTGTCCGGGTCACGCTTGGAGAAGCAGAGCAGCGCGCCGTTGTCGACCTCGTGGAAGCGCAGGTTGCGCAGCCAGTGCAGCGCCGGGTTCTCCGCCCGGGTGCGGTTCAGCCTGGTCAGGTACGGCGCCAGGGACCGGCCGGCCCGTTCGGCGGCCGCCCAGTCCCGCGGCTTCAGCTCGAACTTCTCGTTGTCGATGTACTCCTCGGCGCCCGGCCGCGGTACGTGCTCGAACAGCTCGTACCCGGAGTAGAGGCCCCAGGACGGCGTGAGCATCGACGCCAGCACCGCGCGGATCTTGAACATCGGCGGGCCGCCGACCTGGAGCGACTCGTGCAGGATGTCCGGCGTGTTGGGCCAGAAGTTCGGCCGCATCCAGTCGATCGAGGTCAGCAGTTCCTGCATGTACTCGCGCATCTCGTGGGCCGAGGTGCGCCAGGTGAAGTACGTGTACGACTGGGTGAACCCGATCCGGCCGAGCCCGTTCATCATGGCCGGCCTGGTGAACGCCTCGGCCAGGAACAGCACGTCCGGGTCGGACTCCTTGACCTTGGGGATCAGCCACTGCCAGAAGTTGACCGCCTTGGTGTGCGGGTTGTCCACCCGGAAGATCTTGATGCCGGCGTTCACCCAGTGCATCACCACGCGGTAGACCTCGTCGCGCAGTGTGCGGTAGTCGTTGTCCCAGTTGATCGGGTAGATGTCCTGGTATTTCTTGGGCGGGTTCTCGGCGTACGCGATGGTGCCGTCCGCCTTGGTCGTGAAGAACTGCGGGAAGTCCTTGACCCACGGGTGGTCCGGGGCGGCCTGCAGCGCGAGGTCCATGGCGACCTCCATGCCCAGTTCCTCGGTCCGCGCGATGAAGGCCTTGAAGTCCGCCATGGTGCCGAGCTGCGGGTGGATGGCGTCGTGGCCGCCCTCGTCGGAGCCGATCGCCCACGGCGAGCCGACGTCCTCCGGCCGGGCCGTCAGCGTGTTGTTGCGGCCCTTGCGGTTGATCTTGCCGATCGGGTGGATCGGCGGCAGGTAGACGACGTCGAAGCCCATCGCGGCGACGGCCGGCAGGCGCTCGGCGGCGGTGGCGAACGTGCCGTGCCTGATCGGCGTCGCGTCCGGCCCGACCTCGGCGCCCTCCGAACGCGGGAAGAACTCATACCACGCCGAGTAGAGGGCGCGGACCCGGTCGACCCAGATCACGAACGACCGGGTCGTCGTGACCAGGGCGCGCACCGGGTTGTGCCAGAGCAGCTCCTCCAGGTCCAGCGCCGGGGTCACCCGGGCGAACAGCGACCGCTGCTCGTCACGCAGCGCCGCCGCGGCGTCGCGGACCCGGTCCTCCTGCTCGGCCGGGACGATCTTGGTGGCCAGGTCGAGCACGTCGGCGCCCTCGGCCAGATCGTTCGCCAGATCCTCGGCCCCCTGCCCGGCGCCGATCTTCTTCACCACCGCGTCGCGCCACGTCCGGTACGGATCGTCGAACGCCTCCACGGTGAACGTCCACCGGCCCACCGCATCCGGCCGGATCGCCGCGTGCCACTGGTCGAGGCCCGGCTCGCCGGGCGTCATCCGGGTGAACGGCTTGGTCTCCCCGTCCGGTCCACGCCATACCACATTCACGCCGAGCGCGTGGTGACCTTCGCGATAGGACACCGCCGAGACCGGGACCAGCTCGCCGACCACCGCCTTCGCGGGGTAGCGGCCACCGGAAACAGCCGGCGTCACGTCTTCGATCGGGAAGCGTCCGGTCATGATCTCCACCGTAGTCAGAGGGGCGCAGGAGGACTCGGCGACCGGGAAAACCACCGCCGGCGTCTCTATGACTTCTCCGCAGTGGAGTTTTTGAAACGGCCGATCGCCGCTGCGTCCCAACCTACCGGAGGGCCAGCCCTACAGCGCATCCGGACGTGGCCGTGCGCCGCCGGAAAACACGACAATTTCACCTGTTCGCAACAGGCGTTCACGTTGCCGGGCCCGCGACGCCCGGCGCCCTCGGCCGCCGTCGCGCGCGGCACGGCCCGCGCACCCGCACCGAGAGACGACCCCCGCTGCGGTACGGCCACCGCGCGCCGCCGTGACCCGGCGGGCCGGTGGCGACCGCCGGGCCGACGGGAGTGTGACGGTTGCGCTGCGTTGCCATCGAGGAACCCTGCTCAAGAGCGCCCCCGAGCCACCGAGTTAACCCTCGACGCGAGCCGACGACCCGGCAAGCGCACGAAGGGAGGAGATCGAACGTGGCCGGACCGTCCACCGCATTGTCCCCGGTGATCGCCGCCAGCACCCACTGGCTGGCGCGGGCCTACCCGGGCGGCGAATCCAACACGGTGGCGCACACGCTCGCGGAGCTCCAGGCCCGGCAGGCCATCACGGTCGCCGCCTGGCTGCGCTATCCGACCGAGATCGACGCCGCGCTCGTCGCCATCGCCGGCCCCGGCGGCTCCGCCATCCTCGACTGGAAGGCCGGCAGCGAGCCCGACGACGAATTCGCCGACGGCGAGGGCTGGCGCACCTGGGTCGACGAGGTCGTCGTCAGCTGGGCCGCCTGCCTGCTCGCCGACCCGCTCCTGGCCCGCCGCGGAGTCGACGCCGTCATCGCCGCCATGCCGGTCCCCGACCAGCGGCCCCGGCCGCACTCCCGGCGCACCGCCACCACCGGCATGCCCGCCGAGTTCCGCCGCCTGCTCCAGCCCGACGCCCGTGACCGTGAGGCCGCCGTCCTGCTGCGTCACCCCGACCTGCTCGAGCCGATCGCGGGCATGCACCGCGACGCCCTGCTCTATCTCCTCGACGCCGAGCCGGACCGCACTCCTCTCGCGGCCTGACCTCAGCATCCCCTCCCGAGGGGGCCGGGTGAAACACGCGACCGCCCGGTCCCGCCGGAATCGGGAGGGCCCGAAGGCCGCAAGGCCGGCGCCGCCTTGTCCTCCTGGGCGCCGGCCTTGCGGCCTCTTTTGCCGTATCCCGCAGACCGCGCAGCCTCGCGTGGTGACGCGTGGCGCGTTTCGCGCCGCAGTTGTCCACGCGAGTTGGCGCCGGCGGTGCGTTCTGCGCCGCAGTTGTCGACGCGGGGTTGCTCTAGTCGGCGAGGCGGGCCGGGAAACCGCCGGTGGCGATCGGGCCCCAGGACTCGATCGTCACCCGGATCAGGCATTTGCCCTGGTCTTGCATCGCCTGGCGGTACTCGTCCCAGTTCGGGTGCTCGCCGGAGATGCAGCGGAAGTACTCCACCAGCGGCTCGACGGCGTCGGGCAGGTCGATCACCTCGGCCACGCCGTCGAGCTGGACCCACGGGCCGTTCCACTCGTCGGACAGGATCGTGAGGGTCACCCGGGGGTCGCGGCGGATGTTGGCCACCTTGGCCCGCTCCGGGTAGCTGGAGATCACCACCCGGCCCTCGGTGTCGACGCCGCACGTGTTCGGCGAGGACTGGGGACGGCCGTCCTTACGGGTGGTCAGCAGGATCGCGCGGTGCCTCGGGCGCAGGAACCCGACCAGCTCCTCCCGGCTGACCCGGTTGTTGGTCGCAATGCTCCGTGCCATGTCGTGTGTTCCTTCCAGTCTTGGCGGCTGAGGCCGGTCGAACCTCGACCACGGCGCATCGCGCCCGTCGACGTCGAGGGCTCCGAAATCGGCTAGGCGAAGCCCGGGGGGCTTTTGGGGCCCCCCCCCGCGGGGCAAAAAGGGCCGGTCCCCCCCCGCGGGGGGCGGCCCACCCCAAAACCCCAG
>NZ_JBEZXU010000070.1:0-62461 GCF_040638175.1 Actinoplanes sp. NPDC026670 | reverse complement strand
AACCGCCCCCGCGAAACCCTCAACTGGCGCACCCCCACCGAAAAACTCAACGAGTTCCTCACCAGCACCGATGCAACCACCCCTTGACTCCAAGCTGGGCATGGGTTGTCGTGCAAGGTCTACTGCGTCGGGGAGACCTTGCAGCTTTCTTCCTGCCGGGAGGCGGAAAGGGCTGCAAGATCGGCGCGGGGGTGAAAAGTCGTGCAAGATCCGCGGGGGTGAAAAGTCGTGCAAGATCCGCGGGCGGCGGAGGCGGGGAGGCGGGGCGGGGAGGCGGAGGCGGGGAGGCGGAGGCGGGGAGAGCTCGCTGCCGGTCAGCGGAGTGTTGACAGGGTTGCGGTCACCCGGGCCTGGAGCGCCGGTGGGAGTGGGGCGTATCCGGCCTGTTCGGCGGCCCTCTGCCCGGACTCCCCGGCCGCGTAGACGAGGAAGCTCCGGGCCACGTCGGAGATCGTGTTCCGGCAGACCAGCTCGTAGGTGACCTGGACTATCGGATAGGCGCCGGCCGTCGCCGCGGTGTAGTCGATCTCCAGGCGCAGGTCCTCGGTCACTTGGGCGGCGGCGATCGACTGGGCGGCCGCCCAGTCGGCGGGCTGGGCGTAGCTGCCGTCGGCAGTGCCGACCCGGACCGTCGGCAGATCGGTGACCCGGGCGTACGACGACTCGACGTAACCGATCGCACCATCGGTCCGGGTGATCGCGGCGGCCACCCGGTGACTGCCGCGCTGTCCGAGCCCGCCGGGTAGTGGCCAGTCGCTGCCGGCGCCGTGTGTCCAGTCGGACGGGGCGGCCGCGGTCAGATAGCGCAGGAAGTTGGCGGTGGTGCCGGAGCCGTCCGCGCGGTGCACGATGCTGATCTTCGTGGACGGCAGGACGACGCCGGGGTTGTCGGTGGCGATGGCCTTGTCGTTCCAGGTGGTGACGGTTCCGCTGAAGATCTTGGCGATGGTGGGCGGGGTCAGGCGGAGGTCGCCCACTCCGGCGACGTTGTAGGCGAGCGCGATCGGGCCCACCACCAGGGGCAGATGGACCACCGGCCCGCCGCAGCGGGTGGCGGCGCTGCGCAGGTCGGCGGCGCTCAGCGGGGTGTCGGTGCCGGCGAAGTCGCCGGTTCCCTCGATGAACGATTTCACTCCGGCGCCGGATCCGGTGCTCGTGTAGGCGACAGCGGCGTCGGCGCAGGCGATCTGGTAGGCCTTGATCCAGGCGTTGATCGCGTTCGTCTGGGCCGAGGACCCCTGGCCGGACACCGACCCGGAGGCGCAGGCGATCGGGGTCTCCGGCTCGGCGGGCTGGTCGCAGGCGGTCAGGGCCAGCAAAAGCGATGCGGCCAGAACCAGGCGGAGCCTCGCGGTCAGGGCCTGGAGGGGCCTCGCGGTCAGGGCCTGGAGGGGCCTCGCGGTCAGGGCCTGGAGGGGCCTCGCGGTCAGGGCCTGGAGGAGCGACGCGGCCAGGGCCAGCAGGAGCCTCGCGACGGCGGCTGGAGCTCGCAGCCTCATACCTTCTTACCTCTCAACGGAAACTCACGAGACCGGCCAGCCGAAGACCACGAACGAACGCGGAACGGGCCGGACGACGGCGAGAGGCCGCCGGTTCGGCGCCCGGCGGCGGGGCTTGGGATGGGCGCGGAAGCGAAGGGCGCCTGGATGCCTCATCGGTATTCGGCCAGGCGTGGGCGTACCGACAAAGGAAGAAGCGTCAGCACCGTCAACAGGAAGAGGGCCGGCAGCCAGGACCAACCGGTCAGGGTGGTCTCCGCGGCGCGCAGCGACCGGTCGAAGTCCCGCCGCCGGGTCTCGGCGGCGGTGGCGACCGACGCGTCGAAGTAGGCGAAGTCGAAGGCCGCGTCGCCGCGCCGGATTCCGGTGAGCAGACGCACCGCCTCGTCGGTCTGGCCGCTGTCCGCGAGGCTGACGATCCGCTGGTGAACGGCCTGATAAGCGGCCCATCGATCGGCAGCGGCGGATCCGGCGAGCACAGCCAGGCCGCCGCGGGCCGAGGCCGCATCAGACGCCGGGACCCCCGCGGTTCCGAAGAGAAAGGGTGAGCGGTAGCAGGACAGGTCGCCGGTCAGGCAGGCCGACTTGGCGGTGAAGTCGTCGCGGTAGTAGGACAGGTTGGCCGATACCAGGTACCGGCCTGTGTCGGCGGCGGCGTCGTAACCGAGCGCCCGCAGTTCGGAGAGGGCCAGATACGGCCCGAGCCCGGCGTCGCGGCCCGCGGCGAGCTGCCGGGACTGTAGTTGCAGCACGATCGTGGCGGCGGTCAGCAGCAGCAGGCTGAGCGCGGTCGCGGCGAGCAGCGCCGGGTTCCAGAAGCGGCGGAAGCGGCGGGCCAGCCACACCTGGAGGACGATCAGGAGCGCGACGAGGCTGCCGCCGAGCAGGACGGCGACGGCGGTTCCGGTGGTTTCGGTGGCGGTTTTCCGGGCGTACGCGTCATCCAGGCTCTGTTGACTCTGTTCCCGCAACAGCTGGGCGTCCGGCAGCAACCGCTGGTGCAGCAGGTTGGTGGCCTGTGTCCAGTAGCCGATCCGGTCGGACGCGGCCGACGCGGCGAGGGCCTGACCGACCCGCTGGCGGTAGACGGCCAGCCCGTCCATCAGCCGGAGGGTGACCGCGCTGTCCGCGGTCGACTGCTGCAGGTCCCGGTCGGCCTGGTAGCCGCGGTCCCGGTAGACGCCGAGCGCGTCGATCCGGCTGCTCGCCGACTCGTCGCTGTCGCCAGCCAGCAGGATCCGGGTGACCTGGGCGTCCAGGTCGCTGAGGACGAAGTACAGGTCGGCGGCGGTGGCGGCCTGCGGAGCCGCCTCCCGGCCGATGACCCGCACCTGGTCGCGGACGCTGATCATGACGAGGGTCAGGGCGATCAGCAGTACGGCGGCCACGGCCGCGGTGACGGTGGTGAACAAACGCAGGAGTCCGGGTGTGTCGCGCCGGAGTTCTATCGCGGGCACGCCGTCACGGTAGGCCATTAGCGCAATTCCGGGACAGCGCGCCCGCTCGTTTCCTATTCGTTCATAAACCGTTTATCTACCGGCCGTGAGCTGGAAAGATGCGCTTGTCGGGGTGCAGTGACGAGGGCAGCTCAATGGTGATCCACTCATTGTTGTCGGCCACCCCCGCGGTCCGTCCGCTGGAGAACGGGAAGTTGTTGTCGTTCAATACCGCGACGGTCTTCTCGTTCAGGATGACCACGTCCTCGATGGTCTGGAACGGGAAGGTGAAGGTGGCCCCGAAGCCGCCGACCTTACGCGGGTTCGCGATGTTCATCAGGTCGACGAGCAGGGTCTTGTCGAGCAGCCCGTCTCGGTTCCGGTCGCGGGTGTCGGCGATGTAGAGGCGCTTGATCACGGCGGTGGCGCCCTGGCCGCCGTCGCGCTCGATGATCAGGAACCGGTTCCGGTCGATCGCGATGGCGTCGCCGATGGCCAGGTTCGGGGCGCCGAGGCGGTAGACGTACCGCTTGCCGGTGTATTTGCCGGTCCGCGTGTCGAACTCGTTGAGCCGCAGGTCGCCGGCAGTGTCCCCGGTGACCGAGCCCTCCAGCAGGGCGTAGAGGTAGCGGCCGTCGGGCGACTCGGCCAGGCCCTCGAAGCCCTTGCTGCTGCCCAGGTTGGCGGTGGTCCCGGTACGGATGGCGGTCTCTGGCGCGGTCACGCCGTCCAGCGGCACCGGCGCCGACAACAGGCGCCCGGCCCGATCGAAGTGCAGCAGGTAGGGGCCGAACTCGTCACCGATCCAGTAGCCGCCGGCGGTGTCCTTGACGATCGACTCGACGTCGAAGTCGGCACCGGTGAGCACCCGGTCGGCGCGGGTCAGCTTCCACGGCACCAGGCCGTTCGGGTCGGTCAGGTTAACACCGCCGAGCACGTCCACCTGCCTGTCGGCGAACGACGGCGCGAGCCGCTGGACCCGCAGCAGGAAGTCGCCGGAGTTGGCCTGGTTGCCGTAGCCGTTGTCGGAGAGCACGTCGAAGGTGCCGTCGCCGTTGTTGACGATCCCGGAGAAACCCTGGACCGGCTGGTCGGCGAAGGGCACGGCGTGCCCGTTGGTGTTGCCGGTGACGAGCGCGCCGGACGGCTCGCTGCCGGGCACGAAGGTGGCCGCGGGAAGGGACGCGAACCCGGTCAGGGTCGGCACGGTGACCTTGGCGTGGTCGCCGGCCTGGACCCCGCCGGCCAGCGTCAGGGTGAGCGCCAGCGCCAGCGATCCGCTGTAGACGATCTTTCGCATGTGCCCGGACCTTAGGAGACCGGGGTGAACCGTGGCCGACTCTCCGATGGCGTCAGGCCCTCACTTTCCCGGACGGCGTGGGCGCGGAGGCCGTCTCGTGCCGCGGCAACGACAGCGGGTCGGGCAGGTCGTGCGTGGCGCTCAGACCGTCGGCGTGCCGGTTCAGGCGGCCCTCGGCGACCAGGTCGGCGATCAGCGCGGTGAGCCGGGCGTCCAGTTCGGGTGATCGCCGGGCCGCCCAGCCGAAGAGCTTGCCGGTCGCGGCGAGCAGACCGTCCACGTCGATCGCGCCGGCGTCGGCGACCAGGTGCTCGATCGCCACCCGCAGCTCCGAGCCGGCGATCTGGTCGGCCTTGCGGGCCACCCCCTCGGTGCGCAGCCGGACCGCCGGCACCAGTTGCCCGGGGTCGCCGAGGAAGTCGTCCGCCCAGGTCACGTCGCCCTTCGCGGCCAGCTTCGCGATCGCCGCGTCGATGGCGGTCCGGGCCTGCTTGGTGATCCGGGTGATCGCCCACTCGTCGCGCATCCGCTGGAGGGCGATGCTGATGTGCACCGGCCCCTCGACGGCGGCGATCCGGCGGACCGCGTCGGCGATCCGGCGGGCGGTGTCCGGCGAGGCCAGGTTCGCGCCGTCGGGCAGGGCGGTGAGCTTGGCCTTCCGGTACGGGTGGGCCCACTCCTCCGGGCCGTGCGCCAGCGGGACCGGCTTCATGACCTTCTTGGCCCGGGTCCGCTTGGGCGCGGCCGGCGCGGCAGGGGTGGACTCCACAACCGGCACGGACTCCACAACCGGCGTCGGCGTGAATTCGGGTGAGACGAAGACCGGCTGGGCGATCGGCAGTCCTTCGACGGCCGCGGCGCGGGCCGCCTCGGCACGTTCCACATCGGCCCGGGTGAGCCGCTCGAAGGTGGCCGGCACGACCCGCGGCTCGTCGAAGTCGTCGAACTCGGCCACGGTCTCGACGATCGTCTCGGTCCGGGTGACCCGCTCGAAGATCGCCGCCCGCACCCGTGGCTGCTCCTCTTCCTCCTCGGCCGCCTCGGTCCAGGTCTCCGGCTCGTCCTCGGCGACCGCCAGGCCGGCGCCGAAAGCGGCCGGCGCGGCCGCCCAGGTCTCCGGCTCCTCCTCCGGGGCCGCGAGGCCGGCGTCGATCTCCGCGGGCGGGGCCGTCCAGGTCTCCGGCTCCTCCTCTTCGACCATCTGCTGGGGTACGGCCTCCGCCGCCGACTCTTCGACGACGTGTTCCGCCACGTCCTCCACACCGGACAGGTAGGCGTCCACCTCGTCGTCGAGCTCACCCAGCGAGTCGACCGGGACGACGTCCTCCTCCTCGACGGATTCGGCGGACTCGAAATCCTCGACCGGTTCGAAAGCCTCGACCGGTTCGAAGGACTCAACCGGTTCGAAGGACTCAACCGGTTCGAAGGACTCGACCGGCCCGACCGTGGCGTACCCGTCCTCGGTCTGCACCAGCGTGACCGGCTCCCGCTGCTCCCCCTCGGGGATCGTGGAGACCTCCAGCTCGGCGGCCTGCTCCTCGGGCGGGAACTCGGCGAGCGCCTCGTCGATGGCCGCGCGCAGCCGTTGTTCCTCGTGTTCCCGGTCCAGGTACCAGGCGGTGCCCCAGACCCGGTGCAGTTTCCAGCCGAGCCCTTCGAGGATCTGTTCCCGCAGCCGGTCCCGGTCGCGGGCGGCGGGCGCCGAGTCGTAGCTGGTGCCGTCGCACCCGATGCCGAGGGCGAACGGGGCGTTGCGCCGGGCCGAACGGCGGACCGCCAGGTCGATCCGGAAGGCCCCGGTGCCGACCCGGGAACGCACCCGGTAACCCCAGGCACGGATCACGTCGCGGACCGAGTCCTCGAACGGCGTCTGCACATCGGGCCGGCTGTCGTCTAGCCCGAGCGCCGCCTCGCCGCGGGTCGCGTAGTCCAGATAGGCGGCGAGCGGCCGCAACTCCTCGGTCTCCGGCAGGTCCCGTCCGCGGATCGTGGAGATGACCTCGACCCGGCGGGCGGCGCGGGTGGTGGCGACGTTGAGCCGCCGCCAGCCGTCCGGGCCGGCCAGCCCGCCCAGGTCCTCGCTGATGGCCAGCAGGATCACGTCCCGCTCGTCGCCCTGCACGGTGTCCAGGTCCTTGACGAAGAACCCGCGCAGCCGGTCGTCCTCCGGCGGCACGACCATGTCGGCGACCGCCGCCTCGATCCGCATCGCCAGTTCGGGGGTGCAGGCGATGACGCCGAGGCTGAGTTCGGGCCGGGTGACGAAGTGGTGGGCGACCCGCCCGGCGACCAGGTCGGCCAGCCCGGCGTCGCCGTTCTCCGCGATGGCCGGGAACAGCTGCACCCCGGTGTCCGGGCCGGCCGGCCCGGCGGGCGGGAAGGTGCTGAGCGTCCCCTGGTAGAAGGTGTGGTTGGCGAACGCGATCAGCGACTCGTGCCGGCTGCGGTAGTGGGTGGTCAGGTCGAGCACCGGGAACGCCGCGCAGCCGATCGCCAGGTCCAGCACGGACCGGCCCTCCCCCGGCGTCGGCAGGGCGGTGAGCTGCCGGTCGTCGCCGACCACCACGAACGACGCGCCGCGGTAGATGCAGGTGATGGCGTCCGGGACGGGCACCCGGGAGGCCTCGTCGATGATCACCACGTCGAAGGTGAGGTCGGCCGGCACCAGGCGGCTCACGTCGGCCGGCACGGTCAGGAAACACGGCTTGACCGCGAGGGTGGCGTGCCGGGTCCGGCCGATCAGCTCACTGACCGGCAGTTTGCGGCCGGTCTGGGCGGCCGACGACCGGAGCAGCGCGGCCTCGGCGGCGGCGGTGCCGGACGGCTGCATCTCGTCGACGGCGTTCATCACGTCGGCGCACGCGGCCCGCTGGAGCCGGGCGTCCCAGGTCCGGAAGTCCTCGACGAGCCGGTCGCGGGCGACGGCGTCCAGCGGTGGGAGCCGGTCGTCCTCGCGGATCACGGTGTCCGCCCACGACTGGAACAGGGCCCGGCCGAGGACCGGCAGGATCTGCTCGACCGCCAGGTCCTCGCGGGCGCAGAAGTCGACCGCCGCGTCCAGGCCGTGGTCGGCGAGAACGGTGCGGGCCGCCTGGTAGTCGAACCACTCCTGCTGGCCCTTGCCGTCCTCGAGCAGCGCCTGGATGAGCTGCCGGGCGTGCTCGTAGTCGTCGAGGGCGCCGGTGAGCTGGGCGTGCCGGCGGGGTGCGAACGCGCGCAGGATCCAGTCGCGGGCGGCCTGCCACTCGGCGACCCGGGACGGCAGCGTGTCGGTGGGCCGGGACTTGCCGAGGGCCTCTACCTGGTCGGCGGTGAGCGCGGTGTCCACGCCGACCCGGATGCGCCGGGCCTCCGAGGTCCAGGCCATCGCGGTGGCCAGCGCCTCCACGTCGGTCTGGGTGCCGCGGTACGCGTTGCCGAGCACCTTGGCGTACTCGCCGGCGTTGGCGGCCAGCGCCGCGGCGGCGTCGGCGGCGCTCTCCCGGAGCAGCCCGATGGCGGCCGACTCGGCGAGCGAGAAGTCCCGTCCGGCGGCGACGCTGTACGCCTGGACCAGCTCGGCCGTGGCGGTGAGCGGTTCGACGTGCGCCCGCAGCCAGGTGACCGCGTCGTGCACCGGCCCGGCCGCGAGCTGCGGGCGCGGGGCCGGCTCGGGTGGCGGCCGCAGGGCCAGGGTCCACCTGTCGAACTCCTTGCGGGCCTCCGACACGATCCGGATGATCGCGCTGTTCGGGGTGGCCGCGCTGACCCGTTCGATGACCGCGGGCAGGGCTTCCGGCGGGGTCACCCGCATCACCTCCTCGGCGGTGCCGAGGGCGTTGCGGATCGCCTCGAAGTCGGTGTCCATCCGCTGCCAGTGACGACCGAGGACCCGGGCGTGCTCGCGCTCGGTCTCGTCGAGCTCGGTGAGCGCCTTCTTCCAGGCGGCCGCGGCGGCCAGGTTGGCCACGGCCTGCTTGCGTTTCACGTCCGGCCGGGCGATCTCGGCGGCCGCCTTCTTGTCCCGCCGGTACGGCGCCCGCAGCTTCTTCAGCCCCTTGTGCACGCTGGCGAACCGGTCGGCCAGCTCGTCCACCGGGTGGGCGAGCGCGCCCTCGTTGAAGTGCTCGCGGGCCTTGTCCTCGGCGGCCTTGACCACCTCGACGGCCCGCTGGAGCAGCCGGGCGGCGGTGTGCGCGGCGGCCATCCCGGCGGCGTCGAACCAGCCGGACTCCGGTTTGTCGGCCCGGGACAGCAGGTCGACGATGGCCGCGACCCGGCTGATGTCGGAGAACGCGACCACGTTGGGCAGGCCGAGCCGGGCGGTGACCCGGTCCAGGCTGTGCTGGTGCTGTTCCAGCCGGTCGGCCTCGTCGGCGAACCGGCGGGCCAGGCCGCGGGCCTGCGCGGCGGTCAGCGGCAGCAGCTCCACGGCCGGCGGGTCGAGGTGCACCAGGCTCGGCACGATCGGCAGTTTGCCCGGGGTGGGCAGCGCCGACCAGGTGACCCCGGCCCGGGACCGGACCGCGTCCTCGGCCTGGTGCAGCGACTTGAGGTGGCGCAGCAGGCCCTCGGCGGCGCGGGCCACCGGTTCCAGGCTGTCCAGGGTGAGCCATTCGTCGGCGGCCTCCGGCGGGCGCCGGGCGGCGTGCCCGATCAGCGTGGTCAGGGCGATCGCGTCGGGCAGGTGCCGGGCCCGGAACGCGGCGGCGAGCGCGTCGTCACCGGCCGCCTCGACGAGGTGTTCCAGCGCGGTCTGGGCCTGGTGCAGACGGGCGTCGAGCCGGTTGCGGTCGGCGACGTCACGCCACAGGAAGGCGTCGCCCTGCACGGCCGGGCGCCAGGCGCGGCCGAGGCGTTCGGCGGCGTCGCGGACCTTCTGCAGCGACTGGGTGGTCAGCGGGATCGGCAGGACCGGCGGCACCGGGGCGGCCGGCACGTCGGTCATCTGCGCGCACATGCCCAGCACGTCGTGCAGCCGGTGGCCGAGCGGCTCGCGGACCTCGTTCATCGCCTCGGCGTACGCGTTCAGCCGTTCCCGGTGTTCGCGCAGCTCCTGGCGTTCGTCGGTGGAGAGGCTGGGCGGCGGCAGCGGGATGAAGTCGAGGGCGGCGGCCAGGGTGGCCGCCACGTGGTCGCGCCCGGTCTGGTCGGTGTGCAGTTCGAGCAGGTAGTCGTCGAGCCCGGCGTGGGCCAGCCGGTCCCGGACCACGTCGAGGGAGGCGGCCTTCTCGGAGACGAGCAGGACCCGCTTACCGGCGAAGATCAGCGCGGCGATCATGTTGGCGACGGTCTGCGACTTGCCGGTGCCGGGCGCCCCGCGCATCACGAAGCTGCGCCCGGCCAGCGCGGCCGCGACGCAGGAACGCTGGGCCGCGTCTGCGTCCAGCACGAGCGGGATGTCGTCGGGCGAGGCCACGTCGTCGATGCGGCGGGCGCTGATCGGCTCGAACTTGAACGCGTCGATCTGGGAGCGGGCCTCGGTGGCCAGCGCGCGGACCACCGGGTGGGCGAGGATCTGCCGCTCGTTGTCGACCAGGTCCCGGTAGACGACCTCACGGTGCACGGTGAACCGGGACAGCAGGATCGCCTCGTCGGTACGCCACTCCGGGTGGTCGCCGATCGCCGCGTCCAGGCGGGCCCAGAACACGGTGACGTCCAGCCCGGTCAGGCCCTCCACGACCGGCAGCTCGACGCCGTGCGACTTGAGCCGCACGGCGAGGGCCGGGTTGACCAGCGGGTCGTCCGGGCGGGCCCGCAGCCGCGGGTAGTCCAGCGGATCGGAGTCGACCAGGTCTACCGGGAGGAGCAGGATCGGGCTGGCGTACTCCTGCTGGTCGTCCTTCCAGTGCAGCGTGCCGAGCGCCAGGTAGAGCGCGGAGATGCCGTATTCGAGCTGGTCGCGATGGTCGGTGCGGCGCAGCGCGCGCAGCGTGGCGTCCATCTCGGCGTCGGTCATGTGGGTCTGGAACACGCTGGCGGTCCGCGGGCGCGGGCCCTCCTCCTGCTCCTCGACGCCGAGGAACCCGCACTCGCGGCCCTGTTGCAACGCCTCCAGCACGCCACGCGGCGACGGGCTGTCGATCGCCACCATCCCGGGGCCCCACGGGTCCGCGTGGATGAGCGGGTTGGAGGCGGTGAGGTCGAGCAGACCGGCACGCCAGCTTTCGAGCACTCCCCGGACACGCGCATCCGGCCGCCCGGTCAACCCGTCAGCTTCATCCCACCGCATTCGCCCATTCCAGCAAGGCGAGGTGGGTCACCGTGGTGGTTTTCCGGGTTAATCCGACGTTTCTGGTGCAGAAAGGGGCCCGGGAGGGGTCAGTCCCAGGCCGGGACCCACCATGACCAGCCTGCCGGGGCCAGCGGCCAGGCCGGGTCCGGGCGCCAGCCCTCCGGCGGGTACCAGCCGTCCGGCGGGAGCGGCCAGCCCGGCGGCACCACGAACCGGATGCCTGTCGGCGCGGACGGGATCGGCGGGTGCTGGTTGCCCTCGGCCGGGGCCGGCGAGACCGGGGACAGGCCGGCCAGGGCGCCCGAGTTCGCCTTCACCACGGCGGCGAGCGCCGGAATGACCGTGGTCTCGGCGATCGCCAGCTGCTCCGCCTCGGAGTACGGCGCCGGGCTGACCGGGCGGGCGCCTGCCGACGGGTCGGTGAGCAGCGTGCCCGGCCCCTCGGTCTGGTGGACCGGGGTGGTGGCCGGCGGTTCGAAACGGCTGCCGGACACGTACGGCGTGGGGTAGCTGCCGGCGTTCCAGGCCGGCGGGCTCACGTTGTTCCACGCCGGGGCGACCGCCGGCGGGCTCACGTTGTTCCAGGCCGGGTCGACGGCCGGCGGGCTCACGTTGTTCCAGGCCGGCGATCCGGACGGGACCGCGGGCGAGCCGGGAGCCCCGGACGGAACGGCCGGGGAGCCGGGAGCGCCGGAGGGGGAAGCCGGGGAGCCGGTGGGCGGCGCCGGGACGCCCGGTGAGACCGGGTTGACCGGCAGGGTGGACGGCGGCAGCGGGGCCACCGCGGGCATGGCCGACGGCGGCGACGCCCAGCTGGGCAGCGCGTCGGCCGGGGTCACCCAGTTCGGCACCAGGCCGCCGGAGGCCGGGCCGCCGGTCATCAGGCCGCCCGGCATGCTCATGCCGGGCACCGCCGAGGCGCCGGCCGCGGCCGGGGCGAGCGGGGGTGATGCGAGCGGGGAGGACGGCGCGAGCGGGGGCGACGGCGACACCGGGGTGGGACCCGGCGTGGCCGGTCCCGTGCTGGCCACGCCGGGGGCCGGGACGCTCGCCGTGCCACGGCCGGCCGACGGCGCGGCGGCCGGGCGGCTCGGACCGGCCTGCCAGCTCTCCGGCAGGTCCTGGACGCGGGCGATGTAGAGCATGACCTCGGTCTTGCCGCCGTGGCCCTTGATCATGGCGCGGGCCGCGGTGACCAGGCCCCGCTCGGCCAGGTGCCGCAGCACCGGGGACAGCTCGCCGCTCATCTTGGGGCTGAGGTCGCCGACCCGGGCGTCGCCGATGCGCACCTCGACCAGGTGGTCGGCCATCTCGTGCAGGGTCACGTAGACCCAGCACTCGCCCTCCGGGCGCAGCAGCGGGACCAGCACGTCCAGGGCCTGCTGCTGGCCGACGACCTGCACGGCCGAGCCGGACGGCAGCAGCCGGTGCTCCTGGACCGGGGCCGCGTTCACCGGGACCAGCATGTGCGGCTCGGCCAGGTCGAGCCGGATGGTCCCGTCGAAGGTGGCCGGGCGGCCGTCGGCGGCGCTCCACTCGCGGCCGGTGATCCGGGCGTTGACCTCGGGCAGCAGGCCGCGGCCGTGCAGGGCGGTGAGGACGGCGGTGTACCGGGCGGCCTCCGGGCGGGGCAGGTGCCCGAGCAGGCTGTTGCCGGACCAGACCCCGACGGCGTTGCGGTCGTGACGGTTGTTGCGGTCGGGTATGAGCTGGACGGCGATGTTTATGTCGGTTCCGCGGGGGTCGAAGTCGCTACCGAAGAGGGCACGTATCGCCTTCGCGTAGTGCGTCTCGCCGACCACCTCGGCACTAGCCCAGCCCGCTTGTCCCCAGAGGGGGAACCGATTCGCCACACGGGAACGCTAGTGTCTGCTTTCCGTCAGTCACCTCACCCGTACGGACGAGGGCGATCATCCGTACGTTCCGTATCCGGTCCGCTCGCGAGAGCTACTGAGTTACCGTTCAGTTCCAGGCGATACCCGGCGACCCGTACGAAAAGGTCGCCGAGCGAACCTTAATCCCTGGTTAACGCAGCTTGACCACCATCTTGCCGGTGTTCTCGCCGCGAAGCAGGCCGAGGAAGGCCTCCGGCGCGTTCTCGATGCCCTCGACGACCGTCTCGCGCGCGGTGATCTGCCCGGCGCGGAGCCAGCCGCCGACCTCGGCCACGAAATCGGGCATCCGGTGCGAGTGGTTGCCGACCAGGAAGCCACGCAGATTGATCTCCTTGCCGATGGCGGAGGCCAGGTTGCGCGGCGCGGCCGGCGGAGCGGTGTCGTTGTACTGCGCGATGGCGCCGCACATGGCGATCCGGCCGTACTTGTTCAGCACACTGATCGCGGCCTCCAGGTGGTCGCCGCCGACGTTGTCGAAGTAGACGTCGATCCCGTCCGGCGCGGCCGCCTTGAGCTGGTCGCGAACCGGCGCGTCCCGGTAGTTGAAGGCCGCGTCGAAGCCCAGGTCCTCGGTCAGGTGCCGGGCCTTCTCGGCGGAGCCGGCGCTGCCGATCACCCGCTTGGCCCCGCGCAACCGGGCGATCTGGCCGACCACGCTGCCGACCGCGCCGGCCGCGCCGGAGACGAAGACCGTGTCGCCCTCGCGGAACTGGGCGATGTCGAGGAGCCCGGCGTACGCGGTGAGGCCGGTCATGCCGAGCAGTCCGAGGTACGCCGAGAGCGACGGCGCCGCGGCCGGGTCGACCACCCGGGCCCGCTCGGCGTCGACCACCGCGAACTCCCGCCAGCCCAGGCCGTGCACGACAGACGCGCCGACCGGGACGGACTCCGCGTGGGACGCGACCACCTCGCCGACCGCGCCGCCGTCCAGCGGCGCGCCCACCTGGAACGGCGGCATGTAGGACTTCACGTCGTTCATCCGGCCCCGCATGTAGGGGTCGACCGACATGTAGACGTTGCGGATCAGCACCTGCCCGGGGCCCGGCTCGGGCGTTGCCGTCTCGGCGATCTCGAACGTCTCGGCGGTGGGCCAGCCGACGGGACGGGCGGCGAGGCGGATCTCTTTCATCGGATCTCCCAACAAGTCGTCGTGGTTTCTCGACAGTACGTCGAAAAACTCGACACCGCGTTAATGTGTTCGGATGAGCACATCTCCGGGACGACGCCGTGGCCCCAGCAAGGGCGACCGCCGGGAGCGGGCGATCCTGGAGACGGCCCGGGAGCTGCTGGCTCGCAAACCGCTCGCCGACATCACCATCGACGAGCTGGCCGCCGGGGCCGAGATCTCCCGGTCCAGCTTCTACTTCTACTTCGACTCCAAGCTGTCGGTGCTGGTGGCGCTCCTGCACGGGATGGCCGGCGAGCTCGGCCGCGACGCCGGCCCCTGGCTGGACGGCGCCGGGCCGGACGCGGCGGCGCTGCGCGAGGCGCTCACCCCGCTGGCCCGGCTCTGGCGCGAGCACGGCCGCATGCTGGCCGGGGCGCTGGCCGCCGCGCCCGGCTGCCCGCCGCTCGCACAGTGGCGCGAGGAGCTGCGCTCGGCCCACGTGGACCGGCTCGCGATGCGGATCAGCCGGGACCGGGCGGCCGGCCTGGCGCCGGACGGCCCGGCGCCGCGGGTGCTGGCCCGCCTGATCGACGACCTGCGCACGGCTGCCCTGGCCGGCAGCGCCGACCCGGAGGCGCTGGTCGACGATCTGGTCACGGTCGAGCTGCGGATGATCTACGCCGATTTCGCCGATCGTCACCCGGCCGGGTGATCCCGGGCGCACCCTTGGAGCATGCGTATCGGTGTCATTGGGGCAGGTCAGCTCGGCGGGACACTGGCTAGGTGGTGCGCCGAGAGCGGGCACGACGTCGCGGTCACCTCGCGGCATCCGGAGCGCCTGCGTACCGAGATGGACGGCGAGACGCTGCGGATCATGTCGATCCCGCAGGCGGCCGCCTTCGGTGATGTGGTGATCTTCAGCCCGAACTGGTCGTCCGCACACGAGGCGGTGGACCTGACCCGGGGCGTCCTCGCCGACAAGGTGGTGATCGACGCGACCAACCCGGACGTCCCGGACGACATCTCCGGCCTGGAGACGCTGATGGACTGGGCGCCCGAGGCGCACTGGGCGAAGGCGTTCAACACGGTCCCGACCGAGGTGCTGAGCCGGCGGCGCGGGCACGATCCGCTGCTCACCGAGTACGTCTGCACCGACGACCGGGAGGCCCGGCAGGCCACCTCGATGATCATCCGGGATCTCGGGTTCGCGCCGGTCTACGCCGGTGGCGCGCACGCCGCGCTGCTCACCGAGACCGGCGGGCCGCTGCAGATGCGCGAGGTGGATGTGAAGGACGCCACCGACGTGCTGGCCGAGGCCCTGACCGTCCTGCACTGACCGCCCGCACCCACCTCACCCACGCGCGACCTGGTGGACTTCCGGCACACCCGTCTCGCCGAAGTCCACCAGATCGCGACGAGCAACGGGCGCCTGGCCATCCACGTCGGCCGCCAGCCGGTTGTCGTCCGCACGCAGCCGCAACCAGGCGGCGTGCGTCTCCCAGGCCGACGGCGCGTGTGACGTTCCGATGCTGATGGTCATGACGGGGCCTCCGTGAGGATCGCGACGCTGCGGGCCCCGACTATCGGCCGGCCACCGCCGCGCTGAAGGAAACCGGCGGCACCAGCAGCACCGGGCTCTGCCCAGGCCCCGGCACACCACGGACCAGCTCGGCGAACCACCCGCGCTGCCCGGCCGCGGCGATCAGCAGACGGCCCCGCCGGGACGCCCGGCCCAGGGTGTACGGCAACTCCGGCTCAGCCACCACCAGGGGTTCCACCCGGACCCGGGGGAACCGCGCGGCCCATCCGGCGAGCAGCTCGGTCAGCTGGCGGCGCGCCTGCCGCCCGTCCTGGCCACCGCCGGGCTGCCAGACCCCCAGCGCGACCAGTCGCACCCCGGCCAGGTCGGCCTCCTCGAAGGCACGGCGCACGGCCGGCGCCGGCCCGTCCGGACCGGTGACCGCGAGCACGACCGGCCCGGTGCGCAGCCCGTTGCCCCGCTGGACCAGCAGCGGGCTGCGGCTGTGCCGGGCCAGGTAGGCGGCCGTGGAGCCCCAGCCGGGCCGGCCCGGCCCCTCGTCGCGGCGGCCGATCACCACCAGCGAGGCGGTCTCGGAGTGCTCGGCCAGGATGCCGGCCGGGCTGCCGGTGACGAGTTCGGCGCGGACCGGCAGCCAGGGCGCCCGCTGCCGGGCGCGGCGGGTGGCGGCGTCGAGCAGGCGGCGGCCGTCGGTCTCGCCGGGGACCGGGCCACGGCACCGGTAGCGGCCGGTGTACTGGCCGGGCCAGACGTGCAGGACGTTGAGGGGCACACCGCGCCGGGCCGCCTCGTCGGCGGCCAGGTCGAGGGTGACGGGGTGGGAGCGGGAGCCGTCGACGGCGGCCACCACGGGCTGTGCTTCGGAGGTCCGCATGTTCGGACGGTAGTTCCGGTGTCACCTCCGGCGTCACGGCCATTGGTCACCTTCAGGGGGACGGTTCGGCTTGCCAGTGGCCCCGGTCGCGGCTAACGTACAACCACATGGTTGTAGATACGGACGCGGTCTTCCACGCGCTGGCCGACGCGACCAGACGGGACATCCTGGCCCGGGTGATCCGGTCCGGTCAGTCCGTGTCCGAGCTGGCCCGGGCGTACCCGATGAGTTTCGCCGCCGTGCAGAAACACGTCGTGGTGCTCGAACGGGCGGCGCTGGTCAGCAAGACCAGGCGCGGACGGGAGCAGATCGTGCACGGTGAGGTCGAGGCGGTGCGCCGGGTGGCGCGGCTGCTGGACGGGTACGAACAGCTGTGGCGGCAGCGTGCCGCCGGTATCGAACGGATTCTCGAGGAGGACTCATGACCGTCATCAGCACGCAGAAGGACGTCAGCGCGCTGACGCTGACCTTCGTGGCCGAGTTCGCGGCCCCGGCCGAGCGGGTCTGGCAGGTCTGGGCCGACCCGCGCAAGCTGGAGCGCTGGTGGGGCCCGCCGACCTGGCCGGCCACCTTCGACACGTTCGAGTTCAAGCCGGGTGGCGCGGTGCGCTACCACATGACCGGCCCGGACGGGACGAAGGCGCGGGGCTGGTGGGTGATCACCGACATCGACGAGCCGCACCGGCTGGAGTTCGACGACGGGTTCGCCGACGACCAGGGCGAGCCGGCCGATCCGGAGGACATCACGCACGGCGTGGTCACGCTGGAGCCGGCCGGTGACGGCACCCGGATGACGACGGTCACCACGTTCCGCAGCGCCGAGCAGCTGGAACGGATGGCCGCGATGGGGATGGAGGAGGGCATGCGGCTGGCCATGGGCCAGATCGACGTCCTGCTCGCGGAGGGCTGAAACGCCGCACGAGGGCCTTCCGGGCGGGGTACGGTCTGAACATTATGCCGACCTGGTTGGTCCTCCTGGGAACGCTGATCGCGATGGTGTGCAGCGCGCTGGTGGCCTTCCGGCTGGGCCGCCGTCGTGCCGGGGAACCGGAGAGCGACGGCGCCGGCCGGGAGCCCGCCGAGCCGGACGGGGCGCTGCGTGAACGCGACGCCGAGATCGAACGGCTCCGAGCCGAGCTGGACACGCAGGCCGAGAACGCTCAGGCCCACCAGCGTGACCTCAACCAGCGGCTGCGGCGCCGGGCCCGGGAGGCGATCGACGACACCGCCGACGTGATCGGCGGCAAGCTCGAGGACGTGGTGGTGCAGGTCGGCGAGGCCCGGGACGCGGCGGCCGCCACCCACGAGCGGGTCACCGTCACCAGCGGCGCGGCCAACGCCCTGGTCCAGCGCGCGCACGGGGCCGGCGCGGCGGCCACCGCCCTGAACGAGAGCCTGCACCAGGTCGCCGGGATCGCCGGCGTGATCTCCGGGATCGCCTCGCAGACCCGGCTGCTGGCGCTGAACGCCACCATCGAGGCGGTCCGGGCCGGCGCCGCCGGCAGCGGGTTCGCGGTGGTCGCCGACGAGGTGAAGAGCCTGGCCGACACCACGGCCCACTCGACCGAGCAGATCACCAGCACCATCTCCGCGCTGGAATCGGACGTGGCCCAGATGCGGCAGACGCTGACCGCGATCATCTCGGACGTCGGCGACATCGAGGACGCGATGCGCCACCTGGGCGGGATCGCCGACCGGCAGCACGAGATCGTCGGACGGCTGCACCGCAGTGTGGACGCGACGATGGCCCAGATCGGCGATCTCTCCGACGTGGCCGAGCGCCTGGAACGCCGCCGCCACGACCGGCTGCGGGTGGAGGGTGTGGTCCGGCTCCAGAGCGCCACCGGGCCGCAGGTCTCGGCCGAGATGCTCGACCTCAGCTCGGACGGGCTGGGGTGCAGCGTGCCGGCTGGCGCCCGGCTGGCCGTCGGTGACCTGGTCCGGGCCGAGATCGCGGTGGACGGGCTGGCCACGGCGGCCGACGCCCGGGTCGCCCGGCGGGTCGAGCGCGGCGCCACCGTGGAGATCGGCCTCCAGTTCGAGGGCGTGCCGGAGCACATCAGGCACGAGATCAACCACTTCCTGACCCGGGTCGGCGCGGCCGGCTGACCATCCACACCGGCCGCCGTCGACGTCGGCGCCCATCGCGCACCGGGGCGGTCTCAGGCCGGGAAGACGCCGGGAAGGTCACCCGTGAGGTAGCGCTGGACGGCCGGGCCGACCGCCGCGACCAGCGTCTCCGACGGCGCCGAGGCCAGCGGTTCCACCTTGATCACGTACCGGGCCAGGGCCAGGCCGGCCAGGTGGCTGGCGGCCAGGGTGATCCGCAGGTGCGCCTGCTCCTCGTCGAGGCCCAGCTTGGGCACGGCCCGGCGCAGGATCTGGGTGATGATGAACTCGCGGAACAGCTTCGTCGTCCACTCGGTGCCGACCACGGAGCGCAGCAGCGCCACCGCCGCCGTGCCGCGCGGGCCGTCCCACATGGCCAGGAAGGCCCGGACGAACCGGACGCCGATCTCCTCCCGGTCGCCGTCGGTCGCCTCGTTGATGATGTCGACCGGGTCGATCGGCGAGTTCATCGTCTCCAGGAACAGCTTGTCCTTGGTGCCGAAATAGTGGTGGACCAGCGCCGGGTCGACCCCGGCGCCGGTCGCGATGGCCCGGATCGACGCGCCGTCATACCCCTTCTCGGCGAACGCGCTGCGCGCGGCCGACAGGATCGCCTCGCGGGTGTCCGGGTTGCCGGGCCGGCGTCCGGTCCGTCGCACCATCGCTTCAAACTCCTTAGTCGTACGGTCTACGCCGTCCTGCGCCGCAGGGTGGCCGCACCGAGGATGAGCGCCACCACGATCGCGCCCACCACGACGGTGAGGTCCCGCCACATGATGCCCGTCGGCTCGGAGTGCATGCCCACCTCGGTCAGCGCCTCCACGGAGTAGGACATCGGCAGCACGTTGCTGATCGCCTGGAGCCAGCCGGCCATGTCCTCGCGGGGCACGAACAGCCCGCAGAGCAGCAGCTGAGGCGCCACCACGAGCGGCATGAACTGCACCGCCTGGAACTCGGTACGGGCGAACGCGCTGCACAGCAGGCCGAGCGCGACCCCGAGGACGGCGTTGGCGACGGCGATCAGGATGACCAGGCCGACGCCGCCGGCGGTGTTCATGTCCAGCACCCAGTAGGCGAACCCGCCCGCCACGGCGGCCTGCGCGGTGGCCGCCACCCCGAACGCGATGCCGTAGCCGAACAGCAGGTCGAGCTTGCCGACCGGGGTGGTGAACAGCCGCTCCAGGGTGCCGGTGGTGCGTTCCCGGAGCATCGCGATGCTGGTGATCAGGAACATCACGATGAACGGGAAGACGCCCAGCATGGTGAGGGCGATCCGGTCGAAGACGTGCGGCTGCCCCTCGTACATGAAATAGATCAGGGTGATCAGCAGCGTCGGCACCACGATGATCATCGCGATGGTCCGCGGGTCGTGCCGCAGCTGGCTGAGAATGCGCTTGATCGTGCTCGCGAGGATCATGAGGTCACCGTCTCGTGCCGGCGGATCAGCTTGAGGAACGCCTGGTCCAGGTCGTCGGTGCCGGCCGACTGCTTCACGGCGGCCGGGGTGTCGTCGGCGATCAGCGCGCCCTCCCGGATGAGCAGCAGCCGGTCGCAGCGGTTCGCCTCGTCCATCACGTGGCTGGAGACCAGGACGGTGGCCCCGTCGGCGGCGAGCCGGCGGAAGTGGTCCCACAGCTCGTCGCGCAGCACCGGGTCCTGCCCGACGGTCGGCTCGTCGAGGACCAGCACCTCGGGGCGGCTGACGATCGCGCAGGCCAGTGAGGCCCGGCTGCGCTGGCCGCCGGACAGGTCGGAGACCAGCTGGTTGCGTGCCCCGGTCAGCCCGACGGCGTCGACCGCGGCGTCCGCGTCGGCCGCCTTGAGCCGGTAGAGGGAGGCGAAGTAGCGGGCGTTCTCGGCGACGGTGAGGTCGGCGTAGACGCTCGGGGCCTGGGTCAGGTAGCCGATGCTGCGGCGCAGCGGCGCCGATCCGGCCGGGTGGCCGAGCACGGTGACCGTGCCCGACGCGACGATCTGCACGCCGACGATCGCGCGCATCAGGGTGGTCTTGCCGCTGCCGCTCGGGCCGAGCAGGCCGGTGACGCTGCCCTTCGGTATGGCGCAGGAGAAGCCGTCGAGGACGGTCCTCGCTCCGCGTCGCACGACGAGGTCGCGGACCTCGATCGCGGTTTCCATGGTTCCTCCCCGGAAACTCATCAAGTGTTGAACTCAACGCTAGATGAGTTTCCGGTGGCGGGGCAAGCCCGTAACTCAACACATGATGAAATTTCCTACGTCGGCGTCGGTGAGCTGCTCGAAGTCGTCGTACCAGCGGCCCACCGCGTAGAACGGATCGGGCAGGCACAGGCAGACCACCGCGTCCGCCGTACCGGCCACCACGTCCCGGGCCTGCGGGGCGCCGACCGGCGCGGCCATGATCAGCCGGGCCGGGCCGTGCTCCCGCACCCAGCGCAGCGCCGCGTGCGCGGTCACCCCGGTGGCCAGGCCGTCGTCGACGACGACCACCGTGCGGCCGGCCGGCGCCGGGGCCGGGCGCCCGCCCCGGTACCGGTGGATCCGGCGCCGCAACTCCTCGCGCTCGGCGGCCAGCACGCCGGCCACCCCCTCCTCGGTGACCCCGGCCCAGCGCAGGTTCTCCGGGTCGAAGACGGGCGGGCCGTCCTCGGCGATCGCGCCCACCCCGAACTCCGGGCGGCCGGGCGCGCCGATCTTGCGGGCCACCACGATGTCCAGCTCGCCGCCGAGCCGTCGCGCCACCGGCCCGGCGACCGGCAGTCCACCCCGCGGCAGGGCCAGGACCAGCGGGTCCGCCCGGTCACCGAGTTCGGCGGCCAGGCGCTCGGCGAGGGCCTTCCCGGCCGCCGCACGGTTCGGGAAGATCATCTTCGTCCGTCCCTTCTGTCGGCTTCACCGGGGGACGGTTCTCCGGGTTGAGGGATACCCGCCGGTAGACCGGAAAACCCCTCAGCAGCACCCGTCCGGCACCGATCTGGAGAACGTCGAACGCTCCACGGACGGAGGTCCTGCCGCCCATGTCCATTCCCCGGTTGAACCCGTACCGCTCCGCGATCAGCCCGCCCGCCACCGTCGGCCGCCCGGTCACCCGGGATCGCAACCAGAACGCCCGCGAGGACGCCGCCTCCCTCACCGACCGCGACCGGGAGCTGATCTATCAGGCCACCGGCCAGCAGATCCGCCCCGGCGAGACCAACCCGGGCTGGATCAACTCACTGGCCGCGGCGATCGCCGCGGACCGGGCCACCGGACGGCTGGCCCCGGCCCAGGAGATCACCGCGGTCTATCTGAAAGACCTCTTCCGGCGGTACGACCAGAGCCCCACCGGACGCAACCCGATCGCCGGATACCTGGAGCCGGCCCTGCGCCACCTGGAGCAGACCGGCTCGGGCGGCGGCCGCTTGGATGTGACCGCCTAGCCGCGCTGGGTGCGCTCGACCAGGGCGGCGGCCACGTCCCGCAGCTTGCGGTTGGTGTCCTGGGAGACCCGGGTCAGGATCGCGAACGCCTCGTCCGCGGTGCACCGGCGCTCGCCCATGATGATGCCCTTGGCCTGCTCGATCACCGCCCGGCTCTCCATCGCGGCCTGCATGTGCCGGGCCAGTCCGGCGGTCGCGTCGTAGAGGTGGGCGTTGGCGAGCGCGACCGCCGCGTACCGGACGAAGGTCTGTGCCAGGTTTATCGTCGCCGGGCCGAAGACCCGCGGCACGTCGGCGTAGACGTTGAGCGCGCCGTGCAGCGCGTCGCCGATCGGCAGGCTCAGCGACAGGACGCTGCCCATGCCCGCCTCGGCGGCGTCGGCGCCCCAGCCGTCCCACCTGTCGTCGGCGGCGGTGTCCGGCACCTCGACGGTGACCCGGGTGGCGGCCGCCTCCAGGCACGGGCCGGCGGCGCGTTCGTACTGCAGCTCGTCGAGTTGGAGCGCGACCTTCCCGGTGTGGGCCGCGGTGACCGCGCCGCGCTCCCGCACCAGCGTGATCGAGACCTGCGCGGCCCCCGGCAGGATCCGGGCGGCCAGGACCGCCACCTGGGACAGCACCCCGTCGAGATCGGTCTCGCCCAGCTTGATGCGACCGAGCTCCGCGAATGCGGCAGCGGCGTCGGTCGGGTCGTGCGCCTTCAACGTCAGAGGATCCCCGCAGCGGTCCACGAGCCACCCGCGGGGCGGCCGTGCCAGTCGATCGGTGTCGTCCCGAGGGCCGGACGGCCCACGGACTCGCGCCGCTGCTTGACGCTGGTGCGCCGGGGTCGTCGACTCCGGCCGCAGGACGACGATATTACCCAACCCACCGGACGGGTACGTACGCGCCCGACGGGGTACCCCATTGGCTTGGACACCACCGACGTCATCCGGGAGCTGGGGCGCATCGACCTCGGCGAGACCCCCATGGACGCGGTCATGGCCCGGGTGGCCGAGCTGGCCCGGCGCACGGTTCCCGGGGCGTACGAGGTCTCGGTGACCCTGGTCCGCGACGGCGGCCCGCGCACGGTGGCGAGCACCGGCGAGCCGGCCGCGCTGATCGACCGCTGGCAGTACCGGAGCCATCAGGGCCCCTGCCTGGACGCCGCGGCCGACCGCACCACGGTGTGCGTCGACGACGTGGCCGCCGAGCGCCGCTGGCCCGGCTGGTCGGAGCATGCCGGAAGTGTCGGAGTGTGCAGCGCGCTCTCGGTCGGGCTGCCGATCCGGGACCGGACGATCGGGGCGGTGAACGTCTACGCCACGTCGTGCCGGGCCTTCGACGACGACGCGGTGCTGCTCGCCGAGACCTTCGCCGGGTACGCCGCGGTGGCCCTCGCCAACGCCGACCTCTACCACTCGGCAGCCGCTCTGGCCCGGCAGATGCAGTCGGCGATGGACAGCCGGGCGGTGATCGAGCAGGCCAAGGGGATCATCATGAGCCAGCGCCGCTGCGGCCCGGACGAGGCGTTCACGATCCTGTCCAAAGCATCACAGAGCGCCAACCGCAAACTGCGGGACGTGGCCGCCGGGTTGGTGGAACGAGCGCAGCGCCCTTGACAGCATATTTGTGATCGTTAACATAGCGGCAACACGTGAGTCACCGGTTCGTCCATCCCCACCGTCCAGGACGGACCGCCGCGCCCCGGCCCACCGGCGGGCGCCGCTCACCCCGCGCCCCTTTTCCCCGGAGGGACTGCCATGTCTCTTGCACGCCTCAGATCCGTCGGCGCCGTTCTCCTGCTGATCCTGGCGCTCGCCGTCGCCGTCGAATCCCGCTCGGCCACGCCGGCCCGCGCGGCGGCCACCTTCACCAACCCGGTCGCGTCCGCCCCCTACGGCGCCGACCCGTGGATGGGCTACTACAGCGGCTACTACTACCTGGCCGCGACCACCTGGAACAACCAGATCGTGATCAAGCGGGCCACCTCGGTCGCGGCGCTGCCGGGCGCCACCGAGAACGTCATCTTCACCGGCACCGCCACCGCGAGCTGCTGCAACGTGTGGGCGCCGTCGATGCACCGGCTCAACGGGCCGAACGGCTACCGCTGGTACTTCTACTACTCGGCCGGCACCGCGGCGTGCTGCGACGGGCAGCGCTCGTTCGTGCTGGAGAGCTCGGGCGACAACCCGCTCGGCCCGTACACCTTCAAGGGCCAGCTCAACGTGCAGGCCAACAACGGCTGGGCGATCGACGGCAGTGTGGCCACCATCAACGGGGCCAACTACTTCCTCTACTCGTCGTGGGTCGGTGACCTGCAGAGCCTGTTCATCGCGCCGATGAGCAACCCGTGGACGGTCAGCGCCTACGGGACGCGGATCTCGTACCCCACCTACGACTGGGAGAAGGTCGGCGGCAACACCGAGGAGGGCCCGTACGTGCTGCAGCGCAACGGGAAGACGTTCCTCACGTTCTCGGCCAGCTCCTGCAACACCCCCGACTACAAGCTCGGCCAGCTCACCCTGACCGGCACCAACCCGCTGCTGGCCAGCGCCTGGACGAAGAAGAGCACGCCGATCTTCTCCCGCTCCGACGCGAACAGCGTCTACGGCCCCGGTCACCACTCGTTCTTCACGTCACCGGACGGCACCGAGACGTGGATGGCCTACCACGCCAACGAGACCACCGCCCAGGGCTGCGGCGGCACCCGGACCACCCGGATCAAGAAGGTCAACTTCAACAGCGACGACAGCCCCAACCTGGGTACGCCGGACAAGCTCTCGACCACCCTGACCGCCCCGTCGGGTGACCCGGGCGGCACGGTCTCGTTCCCGGTCGCCGGCACCCAGTACCGCCTGACCAACCAGGCCAGCGGCAAGGTCCTGGACGCCGTCAACTGTGGCACCGCCAACGGCACCGCGATCGACCAGTGGTCGTCGCTCGGCAACAACTGCCAGAAGTGGACGTTCACGAAGACGACCAGCAACTACTACCGGATCACCAACGTCAACAGCGGAACCGTCCTCGACTCGGTCAACTGCGGCACCGCCAACGGCACGGCCCTCAACCTGTGGGCCTCGCTCGGCAACGCCTGCCAGGAGTGGAGCCTCACCCCGGTCAACGGCGGCTACCTGATCGCCAACCGCGGCAACGGCCTGGTCCTCGACGTCACGAACTGCGGCACCGCCGACGGCGTCGCGGTCCGCCAGTGGTCGTCGCTGGGCAACGCCTGCCAGCAGTGGAACATCACCACCTGATCCACCCACCGGCGGCCCGTCACCCGAAGGCGGGCCGCCACCCGTGGACGTACGCGCACCGGCCGACGCCGTCCCCCGGCTCGCGCGCGCCGTCTGCCTCCGGGCCGGGGCACCTGGTGCCCCGGCCCTTGACGTGCCCGGCTCTCAATACCGGATCGGGACGCGCCACAGCGGGGCGACGACCTCGCGGTCGGCCTGCCGGCGGATCACCAGCAGCCAGGCGATGCCGATCAGGGAGACGCCGACCAGCCCGCCCCAGGACAGCAGGGTGAACAGGTGCGGGTCCTCGGCGATGTCGGTGATCACCTGGGCGATGCTCTGCCAGCCGTCCCAGAGGGCATGCAGGACCGAGACGCCGAGGTACGTGACCAGCAGCCGCCCGGTGAACGCGAAGTGCCGCCGGCCGCTGGCCGAGAAGAGCACCCCACCGAGGATCGCCGTCCACAGCCCGTGCCCGACCGGCGCCAGCACCCCACGCAGCAGCTCGGTCTCGACCAGCGTCATCAGCGACAGGCCCTGCTGGGTGAAGAGGGCGGTGAAGGCGTACCCGGCCGACTCGAACGCGGCGAACCCGAACCCGACCGCGGCGCCGAGGATCACCCCGTCGACGGCGAACTTGTGCTGGAGTCGGCGGCAGAGGAAGGCGAGCGCGGTGAGTTTGGCGGCCTCCTCGATCAGGCCGACGCCGAGGAAGAACAGCGGGTTCGGATGCAGCAGGTAGGTCTCCAGCAGCGACGCGGCCAGCACGCCGAGGACGCCGCCGGTGACGAACGTGCTGAACAGCAGTTCCGCGGTGACCTCACCGCTGTGCCGTTTGGTGAACGCCCAGAGCACGAACGTGACCGGGACCAGGAAGCTGCCGAGCAGGACCAGAGTGGGGATGAGGTTCGGGTTGCCGGTGGCGAAGGTGACCACCACGGTCAGCAGCCAGAGTGCGAAGCCGGTCAGAAACACGCGCCGCCAGAGTTTCATGTGCGCCTCCCGCGCTGGGAATCGAGCGGCACCCGGATACCCGGCCGGGCGCCGCCCGATGCGGAAGTGAGACGTACGAGTCAGCGACGGTTGTAGATGAGGCCCAGTTTGTCCACGGCGGTCCCGGATCGTCCGTGGAACCCGGCGATCTGGAAGCCGCTCGGCGCGGTCCTGGTCACACAGTCCGACGTGGTCGTGCCGCCGGCGATGCTGTTGCCCAGGTTGGTGGTGAACTTCGCGTAGAAGATCCGGGTGTGCCCGTTGTACTGGGCCTGGCACAGATAGGCGCTGGTCACGTATTCCGACGAGCCGAGGGTCAGCGACTTGGCGGTGCCGCCGGTGCCGCCGTGCGCCAGGGCGCCGATGCTGACCTGGTCGACCCGGGAGCCGGCCCGCAGACCGACGGTGGCCGGGCGGGCGACCACCGCGTCGATGTCGTTGTAGTAGTCGCCGTGCGGGCCGCCGAACTGCTCGCTGAACTCGTACGCCGAGTTCGTCGACCAGGTGAACGACGTGCTGATCGGGAAGTGGTCGGAGAGCATCTTGCCGTCACTGGTCCGGAACCCGGCGTCCTCGTTGTGGTACCCGGTCGCGTTCAGGGTGACGAACCTGCTGCTCCGGTAGAGGATCTTGTCGACCACCTCGCAGGTGTCGGTGACCGCGGCCGCGTCACAGACCAGCGCGTCCGACCCGGCGGCGGGCGGGGTGCCGCCGCGTTCCAGCTTCACCCAGGCATCGGTCAGCCCGTTGGCCGTGACGAAGCCACGGATCGTGTCCGCCGTACGCGTATATCTGGTGTTGGTGTCGCCCATGACGACGATCGCGTTGCCGGCCGAGTGGGTGGCGATGAACGCGGACAGCTGGTTGAGGTTGTCGGCCCGTGATGCCTGGTCGCCGTCGCTGGTCCCGGCGTTGGTGTGCAGGTTGTAGAAGTCGACGTAGACACCCTCGGCGAGCCGGTGCCGGGCGAAGGTGAAGCCCTTCGGCGTCAGGCAGTCGCCGGAGTCGAACTGGCAGGAGTTCCAGTCGCCGCGCTCGAAGTCGTCGGCGTCGTAGGCGACCTTGGACAGGCTGTTGAGCCCGGAGCCGATGCCCGCGCCGCCGCTGGTCGGGGTGCGGTAGGGGTGGGTGGTGTCGGCCGCGTACAGGTAGGCGTGGTAGTTGAAGTCCTCCTGCACGTGCACGATGTCGTAGGGGGTCAGGCGCTGGCCGATCGCGGTGTGCGCGGTCTGCCGGTCGACCTCGGCGCTGGAGATGATGTCCGGCAGGCCGGCGACGTTGTAGGTGAGGACGGAGAACGAGCCGCTGGCGGCGTAGGCGGGGGCCGGCGCCAGCAGGAGCGGGCTGAGGATTGCGGCGAGCGCCACGAGAGAGCGTTTCATCGGGGGAACCTTCCGGCGGACGGAGGGAACGGTTACCGGAGAGTAGCCATCGATCGACGCCGACCGAAAGCTCCTTCGAGTTTTGTTCACGTTCACAACAGCGCGCGTTCCGTTTTAGGTCGCTTGATCCACCAAGGCTGAACGGCGATCTTGCCCCCTTGCGCCCCGATGGAGTCCCCGTGAACGTCAGCCGCCGCAGCATCCTGCGCATATCCGCCGCCGGAGCCGCCGGACTGGTCGCCGCGCCGACCCTGTTCAACAACGCCGCTTCCGCCGCCGTCGCGCCCGCCGCGACCGCCGCCGCCTTTGTCGACTCCTACAAGACCAACACCACCGCGAACCTGACCGTCGAGTCCAACGCCGCGGTCCGGATCCTCTCCGGGTTCCAGAAGGTGTGGAGCACCGGCACGACCTGGAACTCCGGCACCGTCCTCGACGCGGCGTTCCTGCGCGCCAACATCCGCTACGTCGTGCGGACCACGCGCAACCGCACCGCCGCCGAGGCCGCCCGGTCGTTCGTCGTCGACCGCCAGCACCAGAGCTACTCGGTGACTGCCGGCCTCGGCCCGCTCGCCGACGCGTACCGGGCCGGCGCGCAGGCCGTCACCGGCATCACCTCGGCCCCGGCGACCACCCCGGCGACCACGGTCAGTGACGCCGTCCCGGCCGGTGCGCCCGCCGGCTCGACGCTGGGCGCCGGCAACCCGGCCTCCGCCCTCGGCAAGGTCGTCACCCTGGTCAACACGGTTCGCGGGAACTGGTCCTCGGGCAACCCGAGCAAGTTCGCCTACCAGTACCCGCGCCCGTGGCGGATGACCGAGGACAGCGAGGTCGTCGACACCGGCGTGGTCGACGAGTTCGGCTACCCGGTCTACGACTCCGAGGTCGTCGTCACCCCGCAGTTGCTCCGGCAGCGCAGCACCAACCCGGCCGAGGACGGCGGTTACGTCAGCGGGCACACCAACGCGCTGTTCATGGCCGCGCTGGCGTTCGCGTACGCGGTCCCGGAACGCTTCCAGGAACTCGTCACCACCGCCTACGACCTCGCGCACACCCGGATCGTCACCGGCATGCACTCCCCCGCCGATGTGATCGGCGGACGGATCCTCGGCACCGCGCTCACCGCGGCGATCCTCGGCGACCCGGCCAACGCGACCCTCAAGGCCGAAGCCCGCGCCCAGGCGCTCGCCTTCTTCCAGGCGCAGGCGGGTCCGGACCTCACCGTCGCCGCGCGGTCCGGCGCCGAGCGGGACGCCAACGCTGCGATCGTCAAACCCAAGCAGTCGTACGGGCTACCCGCTCGCCGGTCGAACCTGAGGTTCGAGGTCCCGGCCGGGGCGGAGGTGTTGCTGGAGACGCGTCTGCCGTACCTCGACGCCGCCCAGCGCCGTGAGGTGCTCCGGACCACCGGTCTGGCCGCCGGAAACCCGATCCTGGACGGCCCCGAACAGTGGGGCCGGATCAACCTGTTCGCCGCCGCCGACGGTTACGGCGCGTTCGACTCGACGGTCGCGGTGACCCTGGACGCGGCCGCCACCGGTTTCGCCGCCGCCGACACGTGGCGCAACGACATCGACGGCTGCGGCGGCCTGGTCAAGCTGGGCACCGGCACGCTCACCCTGACCGGCGACAACGGCTACCGCGGCGGCACCACGATCGCCCAGGGCACCCTGGTCGCGGCGGAGAAGAAGGCCCTCGGCGACGGCGACGTGACGCTCTCCGGCGGCACCCTGCGCCTGACCGCCCCGAAGGTCCACGTGAGCGGCTCGGCCCGGCTCTCCTCGGGCACGCTCGCGCTCTCGGTCCGCCCGCACGGGGCACCCCCGCTGACCGTCGGCGACGACGTGACGATCGGCGCGAACACCACCCTGGAGGTGTCGGCCCCCACCCCCGACAGGTACGACTCCCTGGTCCCGGTCCTGAAGGCCCGCCGAATCCACGGCCGGTTCGCCCGGGTGGCCGTGACCACGCCCGGCTACCGGGCCACCCTGGTCCAGCAGGGCGACACGGTAGCCCTCCGCCTGCGCCGCGCTTAACCCCAGACCGCCAGCCGTCGCTCACAACGGTATTCGCCTCCGCATAACCGTTGTACGCGACGGCCGGGTCCCCCGGCCGTCGCCCACAGCACTTTCAGCACCCACAAAACCGCCGCCAGCGACGGCTGGAGGGCCCAGCCGTCGCTCACCACGGCCTCGGGGCACCCGAAACCGCCGTCAGCGACGGCCGAGACCGCCAGCCGTCGCCCACAGCACTTTCAGCACCCACAAAACCGCCGCCAGCGACGGCCGGGGGACCCGGCCGTCGCTGACGTGGCCTAAAAGGCCTGCTTTTCCGGGCTGAGCGACGGCCGGCGGTCAGGCGGGGTGGACCGGGATGTCCTGCAGGGCGGGATGTGCCGGTGGGGCGTCGGTTATCACGGCGGTGATCGCGGCAGGCGGGAGCACCAGGAACGGGGAGGCGGCGCCGATCTTCTCGGTGCTGGCCAGCACGTAGGTGTCGGCGGCGCGGGCGGCCAGGGCCCGTTTCATCGCCGCCTCGTCCGGGTCGCCGGTGGTCAGGCCGGCCTCGTGGTGCACGCCTGTCACGCCCAGCAGGAACAGGTCGGCGGTGACGCCCTGCGCGGCCTCGGCGGCGGCCGCCCCGCACGTCACCGCCGAGTGTTTGAAGAGCCGCCCGCCCAGGACGTACACGTCGACCGACGGATGCGTGACCAGCGCCGCCGCGACGGTCGGGCTGTGCGTGACGATCGTGGCCCGCAGCGAGCGGGGCAGCGCCGCGGTGACCGCGAGGGCCGTGGTGCCGCCGTCGAGCAGGACGGTCTGGCCCGGCTGGATCAGCGCGGCGGCCGCGGCCGCGACCCGTTCCTTGCTGCCGGTCGCCACCCCGGTCCGGGTCGCGTAGTCGGCGACCGCCGGGGAGACCGGCAGCGCTCCCCCGTAGACCCGCTGGCACAGCCCGGCCGCGGCCATCTCCCGCAGGTCGCGGCGGATGCTGTCCTCGGCGACGCCCAGTTCGGCGGCGATGTCCTTGGCGACGACCTTGCCCTCGGCGGCGAGCCGTGCGAGCAGCAGGTCACGGCGCTCAGCGGCAAGCATTCCGTGTTTCTCCTCATTGTTGTCGACTGTTGCGCGTTTTCGAGTGTAGGTTCCCGACCATGAACACACCAGGGATCAACGTGCCGGACGCCCGCGGCCGCACCGGGCTGGACCGGGCCGGCCGCGACCTCACCGGCAACCCGTCGGTGGTCGTGCGTGACGTGGAGCTGCTCGCCGCCGCGTGGCACGTGCTGCGGCGGACGACGTACGACTTCCGGCGGCGCGACGGCAGCTGGACCCGGGAGCAGCGGGAGACGTACGACCGGGGTGACGGCGCGACCGTGCTGCTCTTCGACCCGTCCCGCCGGACCGTGCTGCTGACCAGGCAGTTCCGCTTCCCGGTGTACGTGAACGGCCACCCCGACGGCATGTTCCTGGAGACCGCGGCCGGCCTGCTCGACGGCGACGACCCGGCCGAGGCGATCCGCCGGGAGGCGGCCGAGGAACTGGGGGTCACGGTCGGCGAGCTGATCGAGGTGTTCCGGGCGTGGACCAGCCCGGGTTCGGTGACCGAGCGGCTGCACTGTTTCGCCGCGCCGTACTCGGTGGAGTCCCGCACCGGCGCGGGCGGCGGTCTGGCCGACGAGGGCGAGGACATCGAGGCGGTGGAGCTGCCGTTCGACAAGGCGCTCGCGATGGTCGACTCCGGGGAGATCGCCGACGCCAAGACCATCATGCTGCTCCAGTGGGCGGCCCTGAAGGGGGTCCTTGACAGCGATCGATGACGGTCATTAAGTGTTACCGGGAGGTAACACGATGATCGTGCGCCGTGCCGTGCTCGCCGCCAGCCTGCTGGCCGCCATCCTGACCGGGCAGCCCGCTGCCGCCGCCCCGCCGTCGTGCTCGGCGCCGGCGCCGAGCGACACGAAACCCGGATACCTGGTCGCCGATCCGGACTGTGAGCTGGACGGCACCCCGTTCACCGCGCTGCCCGGCGCGACGGTCCGCACCGGGGTCAGCGCCGGCGCCGCGTACCGGATCGAGGTCCCGGAAAGGTGGAACGGGCGGCTCGTCGTCTACGCGCACGGCTACCGCGGGACCGGCACGACCGTCTACGTGAGCAACCCGGAGCTGCGGCAGCACTACATCGACGAGGGTTACGCGTGGGCGGCGTCCAGCTACGCCACCAACGGCTACGACGTGGGTCAGGGCGTCCGTGACACGTACGCGCTGACCGGTCTGTTCCGGCAGGTCACCGGCCGCCCGGCGCGGAAGGTGTTCATCTCCGGCGCGTCGATGGGCGGGCACGTGACGGCGGTCGCGATCGAGGAGTACCCGCGCACGTTCGCCGGGGCGATGCCGTACTGCGGGGTGCTGGGCGACGCCGAGCTGTTCGACTGGTTCCTGGACGCCAACGTGACGGCGGCCGCGCTGGCCGGTGTGGACTTCGAGTTCCCGTTGACGCCGGACGCCGCCTACCCGGCCCGGTTCGCCGGTCAGGTCGCCCGGATCAAGGCCGCGCTCACCGGGACCGGGGCCGGGCGGACCTGGTCGGACGTGCTGGAGCGGCGCAGCGGCGGGGAGCGGCCCGGGTTCCCGGCGGCGTACGCCTACTGGAACGCGGCCAGCCAGGGTGGGCTGCCGTTCCTGTTCAGCCTCTACCCGGGGCTGAGCGGCGGCACGGCCGGCATCGCGCCCGGAAACCTGACCGACAACCGGCGGACGGTCTACCGGTCGACCGACGGCCGCCGCCCGACCGCCGCGGAACGCGAGCTCAACGCCTCGGTTCTGCGGGTCGGGCGGACGGCGTACCCCGATCGCGGTCTTGATGGTGTCCCCCGCGTCGACGGGCGGCCGAGCGTCCCGGTGCTGTCGCTGCACGGTGTCGGTGATCTGTTCGTGCCGATCTCGATGGAGCAGGAGTACGCCCGACGCGCCGCCGCCAACGGGCGTTCCCGCCTGTTCGTCTCCCGGGCGATCCGCACCGCCGCCCACTGCGGGTTCACGTCCGCCGAGCTCACTCGTGCCTTCGACGAGCTAGTCGCCTGGACCGACCGGGGCCTTCGCCCCGCGGGCGACGCGATCCTCGACCGGCGCAAGGTGGCTTCCGCGACATTCGGTTGCCGTTTCACGGTTGGGGTACGGCCGGAGTACGCTCCGGACTCGTGCGGGCGGGGAGGAAGCGCCTGATCAGCGGCCACGCCAGAATGATCGCGACGATGGCGTAGACCACGTAGGACACCGCCCCGCCGAGCAGCCCGGACAGGTCGCCCCCGGACAGCTGGAGCGCCATCCGGCCCTGCCGTTCGGCCATCGGCCCGAGGATCACCCCGACGATCAGCGGCAGCACGGGCATCCCGAAGCGGCGCATCGCGAACCCGAGCAGCCCGAGGGTGAGCAGCAGGAACAGGTCGAACGGCTGGGCGTTGACGGCGTAGGCGCCCATCGAGGCGAAGAAGACGATCCCGGCGTACAGGTAGGGCCGGGGGATCCGCAGCAGGCGCGCCCACGCCGGGGCCAGCGGCAGGTTGAGCAGGAGCAGCATCAGGTTGCCGACGAACAGGCTGGCGATCAGCGTCCACACCAGCGTCGACTCCCGGGTCAGCAGGAGCGGGCCGGGCTGGATGCCGTACGTCTGGAAGGCGGCGAGCATGACCGCGGCGGTCGCGTTGGTGGGCAGCCCGAGCGCCAGCATCGGCACGAGCGTCCCGGCCGCGGACGCGTTGTTCGCGGCCTCCGGCCCGGCGACGCCCTCGATGGCGCCCTTGCCGAACTCCTCCGGGTGTTTGCTGAGCCGTTTCTCCAGCGCGTAGGAGAGGAAGGTGGGCAGTTCCGCGCCACCGGCCGGCATCACCCCGAACGGGAACCCGAGCCCGGTGCCGCGCAGCCACGGCTTCCAGGAGCGGCGCCAGTCGTCGCGGCCCAGCCACGGCTGACCGACCGCGATCACCTCGGCCGGGCGGCGGCGCAGGTGGGCGGCGACCCACAGGGTCTCGCCGACGGCGAAGATGCCGACCGCCACCACGATCACGTCGATGCCGTCGGCCAGTTGCGGCAGGTCCAGGGTGAGCCGGGACTGGCCGGTCACCTTGTCGATCCCGACCAGGCCGATGACCAGGCCGAGCAGCAGGGCGGAGAACCCACGGACCCGGGAGTTGCCGAGGACCGCGCTGACCGCGACGAAGCCGAGGACCATGATCGCCAGGTAGTCGGGGGCGCCCAGGTCGATCGCGAACGCCACCATCACCGGCGTGATCAGCACCAGCAGCAGGGTGCCGATCAGGCCGGCCACGAACGAGCCGATCGCGGCGGTGGCCAGGGCCTGCGCGGCCCGGCCGGAGCGGGCCATCTTGTTGCCCTCGATCGCGGTCACCACCGACGACGACTCGCCGGGGGTGTTCAGCAGGATCGACGTGGTGGAGCCGCCGTACATGCCGCCGTAGAAGATGCCGGCGAACATGATGAACGCCTGCGTCGGCTCCAGGCCGTAGGTGAGCGGCAGCAGCAGGGCCACCGTCATCGCCGAGCCGATGCCGGGCAGCACGCCGACCGCGGTGCCGACGGTGACGCCGATCAGCGCGACCAGCAGGTTCATCGGCGTGAGGATGTGCCCGAAGCCGTCCAGCAGCTGGGTCAGGTCGTTGATCACAGGATTCCCTGAAGTATTCCGGCGGGCAGATTCACGCCGAGACCGATCGCGAACCCGTAGAAGGTGATCAGCGCCAGGGCGATCGAGACGGCGGCGGTGAGCAGGTGCCGCCGGGCGCCGAGGGCGAACGCGGTCGACCAGAACAGCACCGATCCGCTGATCACCCAGCCGAGCGGCTCGATCAGGACCGCGTTGACGGCGAACGCGAGCGCCACCAGCAGCACGGTCCGCCAGTCGATCGGCGAGGTGGGGTCGACGTCCTCGCCGCCCTCCGGCTCACCACGGCCGCCGCGGCGCACGTCGAGGGCGTAGACGGCGGCGGCGATCAGCAGCAGAACCCCGAGCAGGAACGGCACCGGGCGCGGGCCGATCGGGTCGTTGCTGCTGGTGGCGCTGGTGGTGTTGACGGCGTCGACGATGACGAGGACGCCGGCCAGGGCCAGGAACGCGCACATGCCGTACTGCGCGCGATCCCGGCCCCGGCCGCTCACCGGAGGAGGGGCCTGCTCCGGCGAGCCGGTCGGCGACGGCTGGCTCATGCCAGTCCGAGACCGGTCAGGATGTCGGCGACCGCCTTGTCCTGGTCGGTGAGGAAGGTGGCGAACTGGTCGCCGGTGACGAACGCGTCGGTCCAGCCGTGCTTGGTGAGCTCGGCCTTCCAGGCGTCGGTGCCGTGCATCCGGGTCAGCGCGTCGATCCAGGTCTGCTTGTCGGCGTCGGTGATCCCGGGCGGGGCGACGATGCCGCGCCAGTTGGTGAAGATCAGGTCGATGCCGGACTCCTTGAGCGTCGGCACCTGGGCGACCGCGTCGATCCGCTTCTCGCTGGTGACCGCGAGGACCCGGACCTGCCCGGCCTCCACCTGGTCGAGGAACTCGCCGACACCGCTGGCGCCGAACGCGATCTTGCCGCCGAGCACGGCCGGGAGCAGTTCGCCGCCACCGTCGTAGGAGACGTAGCTGACCTGGCGGGCGTCGATGCCGACGGCCTGAGCGAGCTGCATCGGCAACAGGTGGTCGGGACCGCCCGGGGACGAGCCGCCGCCGACCGCGATCTTCTTCGGGTCGGCCTTCCAGGCCGTCACCAGGTCGGTGATGGTCTGGTACGGCGAGTCCTTGGCCACCACGATCGCGCCGGGCTCCTCGATCACCTTGGCCAGCGGGGTGGTCTCGGTGAGCTTCGCCGGGGACTTCTGCGTGTAGGAGGCACCGACCACGCCCAGCCCCATCTGCATGGCGAGCTTGCCGTTGCCCTTCTCGTTGACGGTCCGCTGCAACCCGACGGTGCCACCGGCGCCGGACAGGTTGAAGACCTCGACCCCGGAGGCGATCTTGTCGTCCTCCATGATCTTGGCGATGCTGCGGGCCGTGGTGTCGTACCCGCCGCCGGGGCTGTTCGGCACCATCAGCCGCAGCCCGGCGACCGGCCCACCGCCGGCGCCGTCGCTACCCTTATCCGCGGTCGCGCCGCACCCGCCCGCCGCCACCAGAGTCGCGGCGGCGGCCATCCCCAGAAAAGCCCTGGCCAGAGATTTCATCGCGGTTTCTCTTTCGTTTCGTCGATGACCGGCGCGATGATGGTGGCCCTTCGGCGGCCGCCCGGTCTGCGTTGTGACGACAACGGAGGTTGAGTTCATTGTGGTCGTGACTTTCCGGCGAACGACCCTGGCCGGACAGCTGCTCGCCCTCCAGGTGACGATCATCCTGGTCGTGCTGGTGGCGGTGGCGGCGCTGACGCTGGCCCAGTCGGCGGCCGCGTTCAGCAGCGTCGAGGGCCGTCGGGTGGCCGCGCTGGCCGAGCAGCTGGCCGACAATCCGCTGGTCCGGGACCGGCTGCCGCGCCCGGCGCCGGGCGAGACGCTGGCCCCGGTGGTGCAGGCGTTCCGCACCCAGTCCGACGTCACGTCGGTGACCATCGCCGACGCCCGTGGCATGGTGGTCAGCTCGACCGACCCGATCCTGGTCCGCACCCTGCTGCCGCTCGGCGACCCGGGGGTGGCCGAGGGCCGCGGCTGGTCCGGTGAGCTGGCCGTTGACGGGTCGCGGGAGCTGGTGGCGCAGGTGCCGGTGCTGAGCGCCGAACCGGGCACCCTCGGGCAGCGGCTGGGCACCGTGATGATCGGCGAGCGGTCGCCGACGATCTGGCAGCGGGCCCGCGACGGCGCCGGCAACCTCGCCATCTTCCTGGGGATCGCCAGCCTCGTCGGGATCGCCGGGTCCTGGCTGGAGGCGCGGCGGATCAAGCATCAGACGCTGGGGCTGGAGCCGCGGGAGATCGCCGGGCTGGCCGAGTACCGGGAGGCCATGCTCTACGGGATCGCCGAGGGGGTGGTGGCGCTCGACCCGCAGCACCGGATCACGATGGTCAACGCGGTCGGCCGGACCCTGCTCGATCTGCCCGAGGACGGCGCCGGGCGCAGTCTCGCCGAGCTGGGCATCGACGGGCGGCTGCACGACGTGCTGACCGGCAGTGAGAAGGGCGAACGCGACGAGGTGGTGGTCCGCGGCGGCCGGGTGCTGGTGATGAACCGGATGGACGTCACCAAGGACGGGCGGCGGCTCGGTTCGGTGACCACCCTGCGGGACCGGACCGAGCTGGCCCGGCTGGAACGGGAGATGGGATCCTTCCGCAGTTCGACGGAGGTGCTGCGGGCGCAGGCGCACGAGTTCGCCAACCAGCTGCACACCATCTCCGGACTGATCCAGATCCGTGACTACGACGAGGTGGTGCGCTACGTGAACGCGCTGGCCAAGCACCGGGAGTCGCTCGACCTGACGCTGACCAGCCGGATCCACGACACCGCGGTGGCGGCGCTGCTGATGGCGAAGTCGGCGCAGGCCGCCGAGCGCCGGGTCCGGCTGCGCATCTCGGAGAACACCCACCTGGGCCGGCTGCCGGCGGACCGGTCGGCCGACGTGGCCACGGTGGTCGGCAACCTGGTCGACAACGCGGTCGACGCGGCCGCCGCCGGTGATCCGTCCGTGGCCGGTGACCCTTCTCCAGCAGGTGATCCGGCCCGGGATGCCTGGGTGGAGGTCGAGCTCCGGCAGGACACCACGGCTGTCGAGATCGTGGTCCGGGACTCCGGGCCGGGAGTGGCGCCGGAGCTGGCGCAGGAGGTGTTCTCGCACGGGTTCACCACGAAGGCCGCCCAGGGTGGCGAGCGTGGCATCGGGCTGGCGCTGACCAGGCTGATCTGCAAACGGCACGGCGGTGAGGTGGCCGTCACGAACACACCCGACGGCGCCATGTTCACCGCCCGGCTGACCGTCCCGGAGAGGGTGGCCACATGATCGGCGTCCTGGTCGTCGACGACGACTTCATGGTGTCGCGGATCCATCGGGGGTTCGTCGAGCAGGTGCCCGGGTTCCGGGTGGTCGGTACCGCGCACACCGGGCAGGAGGCGATCGACGCGGCCGCCACGCTCGCGCCCGACCTGATCCTGCTCGACCTCTACCTGCCGGACATGTTCGGTCTGGACGTGGTGGTGCGGTTGCGGGCGGCCGGCCACGACTGCGACGTCATGGTGATCACCGCGGCCAAGGAGGCCGACGCGGTCCGCTCGGCGGTCCGTCACGGGGTGGTGAACTACCTGCTCAAGCCCTTCGGGGTGGACGATCTGCGGCAGCGGCTCGAACAGTACGCGCGCCGCCGCACCGGGCTCGGCGAGGTGCGGGTCCGGGACCAGGCCGACGTGGACCGGGCGCTGGCCCGTGCCGCGGCGCCCACGGCCGGGCTGCCCAAGGGGCTCAGCCCGGAGACGGCACGGCTGGTCGAACAGGCGCTGCGATCGGCGGCCGAGACCCTGTCCGCGGCCGAGTGCGCCGACCGGATCGGGATCTCCCGGGTCAGCGCCCGGCGGTACCTGGAACACCTGCGCGACAGCGGGCGCGCCGAGGTGCGGCTGCGCTACGCGGTCCCCGGACGACCGGAGCACCGTTACCGATGGGTCAGCGGCTGACGACGCCTCATGCCTGGGCGGGGCGGGTAGCCGTACCGAATGAGGCTTTTTGTTCGAGGATGTCGCGGAAGGCGCGGGCGGCGGGTGAGGCCGCGCCTGCCGTGCGCTGGGCCGTGAAGATCGTGCGGCGCGGGGATCCGGCGAGTTGGAGCAGCCTCGCGGAGGTTTCGCGGCCGGCCCAGATCAGGTCCGGGATGAGGGCGACCGCGTTGCCCGACTCGACGAGCCGCATGTGGGCCTGGAGGTCGGCGGTCTCGTAGCGGACGTCGGGCTCGAAGCCGGCGACGCGGCAGACCTGCTCGGCGAAGTGGCGGGAGGCGGCGCCGCGCGGCTCCATCACCCACGGCATGTGCCGGGCCGTGTCGAGCGAGTCGACCGGATGCAGTGACTCGTCCGTCGCGGGCAGAGCGAGACGGATCGCGTCGGTGGTCAGGTCGCGCCGGTCCAGGCCGGGATGGTGTGGCGCGGCGTGCGCCGGGTATTGCTCGGCGATGACCATGTCGAAGTCGCGGGCCCACGTCTCGCGCAGCGCCTCCTCGGGCTCGCGCTGGACCATCTCGACCCGCACGTCGGGGTAGCGCTGGGCCATCGCGCGGAGGGTGGTGGGCATGAAGGCGAGCGCCGCGGACTGGAAGACGGCGACCCGGACCCGGCCGGTGACCCGGGTCGCGGCGGCCTGGAGCCGGGCCTCGGCACGCTCCAGAGTGTCCAGCACCTCGGCCACCGACGCGACCAGGACCTCGGCCTGCGGGGTCAGCTGGACCCGGCGGCCGGCCTTGCGCAGCAGCTGGGTGCCGGTCTCCTTCTCCAGCTGGCTGAGCTGCTGGCTGACCGCGGACGGGGTGAAGTTGAGGGCCTCGGCGACCGCCGCGATCGTGCCCCGGACGGCCAGCTCGCGGAGCAGGATCAGACGACGGATCTCCAGCATCCCGTTACGTTAGCTGAACTTAACTACATCGCTAACAAAGCATCGCTTTTCCTTACCTGATTCGGGACTGCAGACTGTTGCGCATTACGGAAGGAGCATCCCGATGTCTGAGATCGCCGAAGAGACGATCGCCCTTGTCCGGCGCTGGCTGCGCGAGGCGGCGTCCGTCCCGGTCGGCGGTTCAGCCGCTCAGCTGGCTGGTGTCCTTCGCGATCCGGACGGGCTCGCGTTCACCGCCGGCTTCGTCGACGGGGTGATCCGGCCGGAGGATGTCCGGGTCAGCGCACGCACGCTGGCGGATCTGTCGCGCAATGTTCCGGCGTTCCTGCCGGCCCATCTCCGCCTCGCCGTCCGGGCCGGCGGCTTCTTCGCGCCGCTCCTGCCGGGCGTCGTCGTCCCGGTCGCACGCCGTGCGCTGCGTCACATGGTGGGACACCTGATCGTCGACGCGTCCGACGCTCGCCTCGGCCGGGCCATCAAACGGATCCGAAAGCGAAATGTCCGACTTAACGTAAATCTTCTTGGGGAGGCGGTCCTCGGCAAGGGCGAGGCCACCCAGCGGCTCCGCAGCACCGAGAAGCTCCTCGCCCGCCCCGACGTCGACTACGTGTCGATCAAGGTGTCGTCGGCCGTCGCCCCGCACAACCCGTGGGCCTTCGACGAGGCGGTCGAGGAGATCGCCGGCAAGCTCCTCCCCCTGTTCACGCTCGCCGCCGAACAGCGCAAATTCGTGAACCTCGACATGGAGGAGTACAAGGACCTCGACCTCACCATCGCGGTCTTCACCAAACTCCTCGACCGGCCCGAACTGCTCGGCCTGGAAGCCGGCATCGTCCTCCAGGCCTACCTGCCGGACGCGCTGAGCGCCATGATGCGCCTCCAGGTCTGGTCCGCGTCACGCCGGGAACGCGGCGGCGCCGGCATCAAGGTCCGCCTGGTCAAGGGGGCCAACCTGCCGATGGAGCGGGTCGAGGCGGAACTGCACGGCTGGCCGGTCGCCACCTGCGACAGCAAACAGGCCACCGACACCAACTACAAGCGGGTCCTCGGCTACGCGCTGCACCCGGACCGGATCCGCAACGTGCGCCTCGGCGTGGCCGGGCACAACCTGTTCGACGTCGCCTACGCCTGGGTCCTGGCCGGCGAGCGCGGCGTCCGCGACGGCATCGAGTTCGAGATGCTCCTCGGCATGGCCGAGGGACAGGCCGAGGCGGTCCGGCGCGAGGTCGGCGGCCTGTTGCTCTACACGCCTGTGGTACGCCCGGAGCAGTTCGACGTGGCCATCGCGTACCTGATCCGCCGTCTCGAAGAGGGCGCGAGCCCCGACAACTTCATGTCCGCGGTGTTCGAGCTGCACTCCTCCGGAGAGCTGTTCGCCCGTGAGGAAGCGCGTTTCCGGGCCTCCCTGGCCGACCTGAACGACGACGTCCCGCAACCGCACCGGGTCGCCGACCGGTTCGCCGCCGTCCCGCGCTCGGCGCCCGGCTCGTTCGTCGGCACCCCCGACACCGACCCGGCCGTCGCCGTCAACCGCACCCTGGTCCGCGAGGTGCTGGCCCGGGTCGAGTCGTCCACGCTCGGCGTCGACGTGCCGCGGATCAGCGACCGGGAGCACCTGGACGAGGCGCTGGAGAAGGCAGCCGCCGCCAATTGGGGCGCCGCCGACCGCCGGGCCGTGCTGCACGCTGTCGGCGACGCGCTCGAGGAACACCGGTACACGCTGCTCGAGGTGATGGCCGCCGAAGCCGGCAAGACCATCGACCAGGCCGACCCCGAGGTGTCCGAGGCGATCGACTTCGCCCACTACTACGCCGAGCGGGCTGCTTCTCTCCTCGAAACCGACGGCGCCGTCCCCGTCCCGGCCCGGCTCACCCTGGTCACGCCGCCGTGGAACTTCCCGGTCGCCATCCCGGCCGGGTCGGTGCTGGCCGCCCTCGCCGCCGGCTCGTCGGTCGTCCTCAAACCGGCCGGGCCCACCGAACGCTGCGGGACCGTGCTCGCCGGTATCCTCCGGGACGCGCTGTCCGCGGCCGGCGCCGACCCGAACCTGGTCACCCTGCTCCAGGTCGACGAGGGCACGCTCGGCCGCGAGCTGATCGCGCACCCGCTCGTCGACCGGGTCATCCTGACCGGCGCGTACGAGACCGCCGAACTGTTCCGGTCGTTCCGCGCCGACCTGCCACTGCTCGCCGAGACCAGCGGCAAGAACGCCATCATCGTCACCCCCAGCGCCGACCTCGACCTGGCCGTCAAGGACGTGGTGGCGTCGGCGTTCGGGCACGCCGGGCAGAAGTGCTCGGCGGCCTCGCTGGTCGTGCTGGTCGGCAGTGTCGCCCGGTCGCAGCGGTTCCGCACCCAGCTGCTGGACGCGGTGTCGTCGCTCGAGGTGGGGTATCCGGCGGACGCGCGTACCAAGATGGGCCCGCTCGTCGAACCCGCCGCCGGGAAACTCCGCGACGGGCTGACCACCCTCGGTGCCGGCGAGACGTGGCTGCTCGAACCCCGTGAGCTCGACGAATCGGGCAAGCTGTGGAGCCCGGGCGTCCGCGACGGGGTGGCCCGCGGCTCCGCCTACCACCGCACCGAGTACTTCGGCCCGATCCTCGGCATCATGACCGCCGACACCCTGGACATGGCGATCGACATCGTGAACGAGGTCGACTACGGCCTGACGTCCGGGCTGCATTCCCTGGACGAGGACGAGATCCGTGTCTGGCTCGACCGCGTCCAGGCCGGCAACCTGTACGTCAACCGGGGCATCACCGGCGCCATCGTGCAGCGGCAGCCGTTCGGCGGCTGGAAACGGTCGGCGGTCGGCCCCGGCACCAAGGCGGGAGGCCCCAACTACCTGGTCGGCCTGACCGGCTGGGCGTCCCGTCCGGCCACCACCGGCGCCGAGATCACCCACCCCGGTGTGCGTGCCCTGCTCGCCTCCGTGGCCTCGGCCGACGTCTCAGCCGATGCCGCGTCCGACGCCTCGTCCGACGTCTCGGCCGATGCTCTCGCGTCGATCGAGCGGGCCGCCCGTAGTGACGCCGCGTTCGACTTCCGCACGCCGTCGGATGTCACCGGGCTCGCCGTGGAACGCAACGTCTTCCGCTACCTGCCGACGCCGGTCACCGTCCGGCTCGCCGCCGGTGGTTCGGTCGCCGACCTGGTCCGGGTACTCGCGGCCGGCCTGCTCACCGGCGCCGAGATCCGGGTGTCGAGCGCGGTCCCGCTGCCGTCCGCGGTGGCCGCCCACTGCCCCGGCCTCACCGTCGAGGACGACACGACGTTCGCGGCCGGTCTCACCGCCAGCCGGATCCGCCTGATCGGTGGCGACGCCCCGGCGCTGGCCGCCGCCACCGGCGGACGCCCTGACCTGGCGATCTGGTCCGCCCCGGTCACCGAGTCGGGCCGGGTCGAGCTGCTGCCGTTCCTCCGCGAACAGGCGATCAGCATCACCGCCCACCGCTTCGGCAACCCGCTCCCCATGACCGCCACCCTCCTCTGACCCGCCAGCCGTCGCTCAGCCCTGTTTCGCCGCCCTCATAAGGCCGCTGAGCGACGGCCCGACCGTCAGCCGTCGCTCACCGCTCCCTCATCGCCCGGTGTACAGGTGGGCGGCGATCCGGTCGGCGGTGAGCCGCTGGGCGATGTCGGTGACGCTGAACCCGGCGTCCGCCTCCTCGTCGAGCAGGGCGCGGATGGCGTTGACGATCTCCTCGCGGCCGTCGTAGCCGATCGCGATGTTCAGATGGAAGCCGCCTGCGCTGTCCCGGGTGGACTCCGCGGCCAGCTTGAGAGCGTCCCGGGTGGAATCCGGAAGCACGTCATGCCGCACACCGAACCATCCGGCCCGCCCGGTTCCGCCGCCTTTCACACAACCCACACCGATCGCGCACACGACGGCCACAACCCCGGCTGGTCGGGGCTGGGTGGGTCAGAGGACGGAGAACGTGGCGGGGAGCGGGGCCCGGCCGGTGAGGGCGCGGATTGTGGGGATGCCGTGGCCGATGGCGGCGGCGATGCGGGCGGCCAGGGCGGCCGTCGTCGCGAGGGTGTCGGGGTCGAAGGCGATCGGCAGGCCGGCCGCCACGGCGGCGTCGGAGGTGTGCACGACCAGTTCGAAGGTTCGGGTGGGCAGCCAGTCCTCGACGCGCATGCCGCCGGCCGCGGTGACGACCAGATCGTCGTCGCCGGCGCCGGCCAGCGCTGCGGTGGCCTGGCCGATGTAGCCGCTGACCACGCCGGCCGGATCGTCGCCGAGGGCGGCGCCGGTGGCCCGGGCGTCCTCGTCCGACGCCTTGTGGGCGGCCGCGACCAGGTCGGCCGGCGCTACCCGGGCCAGCGCGAAGTACGCCTCGGGCGCCGGCACCAGCACCGTCGGAGCGGGCGTGGCGAGGACCGCGGGAACCTGGCGCAACGCCGAGCTGACGGTGTGGCCGAGCAGGTCGCGCAGCGTCCATTCGCCGAGACCGGGACCGTCGAGGGCGTCCGGCGGGATGCGGGCGACGAGATCGGCGAAGACGATGGCAGCCGATCGGTAGGTGCGGCGATAGTCCATGCCACCACCGTGCCACGCGCGGTAGCCCAGCTCACTCCTCCCCGCCGCGCGAACAGGCGGGCCGGAAGCAGGCCGTAGCCTCTCGGGGTGCTGCTACCTCTGCCGGACGGCGAGTTCAAGGCCTACCTGTTCGACTGTGACGGGACGATCACCGATTCGATGCCGGCTCACCACCGGGCCTGGCTGGCGGCGCTCGGCGAGTGGGGTGGCGACTTCCCGGAGGAGCTGTTCTACGCGTGGGGCGGCCGGACCGTCGTCGACGTGATCACCGATCTCAACACCAGGCAGGGGCTGAGCATGCCGGTGGCCGAGGTCGCGGCCCGGCGTGAGGAGCTGTTCCAGGCGATGCTCCCGCAGATCGGGGCGGTGCCGGGGGTGCTCGAGCACATCGAGGCGTCGTACGGCCGGATCCCGTTCGCCGTCGTGTCGGGCAGCACCCGCGAGTCGGTGACCGCGTCGTTGTCCGCTCTTGATCTGCTGGACCGGTTCGCGGCGCTGGTCTGCGCCGAGGACTACGCGCGCCCGAAACCGGACCCGGAGGGCTATCTGCTGGCGGCCCGGCTGCTGGGTGTGGACCCGGCGGACTGCCTGGTCTTCGAGGACACTCCGCTGGGTGTGGCCGCGGCCGGGGCGGCGGGCATGCGATATGTGCTCGTGCCACCACCCTGGGATCGCTGACAATCGATGGATGATTCATCAGCGGGCGTTGGAGTACCTTCTGGCTCTCGAGGGCGCCGCACTGCTGCGCTCGTTCGTGGAGGAGTCGGAGCCCGGGTTCGGCCGGGCGCGGGTGGCCGAGATGCGGCGGCTGCTGGCGATGGCCGAGCTCGACGTGGAGCCGGTGGCGGCCGAGCGGGTGCCGGCCACCGACGGCTACCGGGTGTGGTCGCGGACCTATGACGAGCCGGGCAACGGCCTCTTCCCGGCCGAGGAGGCGGCGGTCCACGGCATCCTGGCCGATCTGAAGCCGGGCGTGGTGCTCGACGCGGCCTGCGGCACCGGCCGGCACAGCGAGTGGCTGGCCGCCCGCGGACACCGGGTGATCGGTGTCGACGGCTCGCCGGAGATGCTGGCCCGGGCCCGCCGGAAGGTGCCCGGCGCCGACTTCCGGGAGGGACCGCTGGAGCGGCTGCCGCTGCCGGACGCCTCGGTCGATGCGGTGGTGTGCGCGCTCGCCCTCACGCACGTACGCGATCTGCGGCCGGTGTTCGCCGAGTTCGCGCGGGTGCTGCGGCCCGGCGGCGACCTGGTGATCTCGGATGTCGCCCAGGAGTGGATCGCGATGGGTTCGGTGCCGCGGGTCCGGCTCGACGACGGGCGTCCGGCGCTGACGCCCGGCCACCGGCACCGGACCTCCGACTACCTGGGCGCGGCCCTCCCGGCCGGGTTCGGGGTGGTGTCGTGCGACGAGCCACGGCAGGGCCCGGTGGTACCACTGAACGCCGGCGCCGATCTACCGGCCGGAGAGACCCCGGCCGGGGAGACCGGGCCGTGGGAGCAGTGGCCGTGGTCGCTGGCCGGGCTGCTGCCGCACGTGTGGGAGGCGGTCACCGGCGGCGTGCCCCTGCTGATCATCTGGCATTTCCGGCGGGATCCAGCGGATCGATGATCCGGTTGCGGTGGTGCTGGTAGATCACCGAGCTGCGGAATCCGACGATCTCCCGGCGCCCCGAGAACCGGTCCATCAGGAAGGCGTGCAGGCCCTCCACGCTGGGCACTGCCACGTGCACCAGGAAGTCGTCGCCGCCGGCCAGCACGAACACCGACAGCACCTCGGGCAGCCCGGACGCGTAGGACTTGAAGCCCTCGATCACCTCCCGGTTCAGCGGGCGGACCTGGACGTGCAGCAGCGCCTGCACCTCACGGCCGAGCGCGGTGAGGCTGACGTCCGCGTGATACCCGGTGATCACCCCACGGTCACGCAGCAGACGCACCCGCTCCAGGCAGGTCGACGGCGCGACGCCGACGGCCCGGGCCAGCTCGCGGTTGGTCTGCCGGGCGTTCGTCTGCAATTCCCGCACGATCGCCGAATCAATGTCATCCACGACCATCATTCTGAACTATTTGCCGAACGTTGTTCGGCACGATCACTCACGGCCCGTCGGGCCTCCTAGTTTCAACACCACAACCCCTTCAGATGTACGGGAGAAGCGCATGCCGATCCACCAGCGGGTCGTGGTCGAACGCGGGACCAGGACCGGGTTCCCGATCGTCGTCGCGGTGCACTCCACCGCGCTCGGTCAGGCGGTCGGCGGCTGCCGGATGGCCGTCTACCGCGACTGGCGCGCGGGTCTCGACGACGCGCTGCGCCTGTCCGCGGCGATGACCTCGAAGACCGCGCTGGCCGGCCTGCCGAACGGCGGCGGCTCAGCCGTGGTGGTCCTGCCCGGGAACCGGGACGGCGCCGGGCGTGAGACCCGCGGCGGGGACGTCGGCGCGCCCGGCGGCGGGGAACGGCGGGCGGTCCTGCACGACGTCGGGGATGTGGTCGAGAGTCTCGGCGGGATCTTCTCCGCCGGTCCGGACGTAGGCACCGGGCCGTCGGACATGCGGGTCGTCGGCGAGCGGACCGAGCATGTGCTCGGCCGGGACGGCTATTCCGGGCCGGCCGCCGCCGCGGGTGTGGTGGCCGCGATTCAGGCCGTCGTCGCTGACCGATTCGGATCACCCTCGCTGGCCGGGCGGAGGTTCGCCGTGCTCGGGGTCGGCCGGGTCGGCGCGCACCTCGTGGACCTGCTCTCGGCAGCGGGCGGGCAGGTGCTCGCGGCGGATGTGGACGGCTCACGGCGTACCGTCGTGGAATCTCTCGGAGCGACCTGGACCGATCCGCGGACCTGTCTCACCGCGGAGGTCGACGTGCTCGTGCCGGCCGCCCTCGGCGGTGTCCTCACCGCCGCGACCGTGCCTGCCCTGCGCTGCGCGGCCGTCGCCGGGCCGGCGAACGCCCAGCTCGACGAACCGGCGACCGCGGACCTGCTGCACGAACGCGGCATCCTGTGGGCGCCGGACGTGGTGGCCGGTTCCGGCGGGATCATCCACGCCGTCGCCACCGAACTGCACCGGGAGACGCCGCCGCGGGTCGCCGCCCGGGTCGCGGGGATCGGCGACACCCTCGCCGGGATCCTGGAGGCCGCCCGGGAGACCTCGTCGACACCGGCGGCCGCGGCGAACCGGCTCGCCGGCTTCCTGATCGGCGAGCCCGCGGCTTCTACGATGGCGGCATGCTGACGGCGGAGAGCACCAGCTTCTGGGGCAAGACCTACACCATCGCCGAGAACGGCACGCCGATCACCACGTGGGACAACAGCTGGTGGAAGTCGGGTGGCACATTCGAGCTGGGCGGGCGGGCCTATCACGTCCGGGCGAACATGTGGGGCAGCCGCTACACCATGCTCGACGCGGCCGGCGCGGTGTTCGCCGAGGCCGAGCGGGTCGGCCGGAAGAACTGGACGGTCCACGCCGGCGGCCGGGCCTACGAGTTCCGGCGCACGTCGATCTTCCGGTCCGACCAGAACCTGATGGACGGCGAACGGACGATCGGCACGATCCGCCGGACCAGCTCCCTGACCGGCAACCTCGCCGCCGAACTGCCCGGCCTGCCGCTGCCGTTGCAGGTGTTCGTGCTCGGCGTGCTGATCGTCCAGTGGCAGAGCACGAACGCCGCCGGCGCCGCCTGACCGGCCGCCCGGGCGCGACCGCATCGCGGGAATAAATTCTTTCGGGCCGGGGCGCCTGCCATCCGGTCCGGCGGCGGCGGTCCGATGGTCCGGGCCGCCACCGCGCGTGAGTACGGCCGGAGCGCGCCCGCCTCAGCCGGGAGGCGTCGTGGAGGCTCGCGGCAGCCGGACGGATCGGTGCCGCAGTGGCCCGGATCGGCGGGCGGACCGCCGGCGACGACACGGACGGGGTGTCCGGGCCGGGCGGACGGCCGTCGTGACAGGGGTCTGCGACAGGGCCTTGCTGGTCACCCTGCGTGATGTCGTCTTCGCGTATCCGGCTCCGCGAAAGTTGTTTCCGCGCAGTTACAGGCGCTCCGGGAGTCTTGCGCGAAATGCACGTTCATCAATAATGAGCGCCATGAATCGAGCCGAGGCGATACCGGTTGACGGGTCCCGGAGCACGACCGAGCCCCCCGATGGCCATGGACCGGCGACCCCTCCGCCGTCGTCCGGCCAGGCTCCCCCGCAGGTCGTCACGCCGGCCCGGCCGGCCAGTGGCGGCAACAGTCTGGTGGTGCGCCCGCCGGCGCCCGCCCTCTCCCGCTATCCAGGTCATCGACGGCCGGACAGCACGCCGGACAGGCTCCCGGTCCGGCGCGCCGAACCGGCCCTCCCGATCCGCCGCACCGAGGCAGGCCTTCCGGTCCGGCACGCCGAGGCCGGCCTCCCGGTCCGGCACACCGAAGCCGGCCTGCCTGAGCCGTGGACCCGGCCGCCGGCCGACGGACGTACCGCGAACACTGCGGTGACCCGTCGCACCGGACGGCGGCGGGGCGCGGTCCCGACCCGACGGGTGGTCGCGTTGTGAACGCCACGACACGTCCGGCGGTGCCGCCGGCCGGCCGACCACACCGCCGCGACCGGGGACGGTCCGAACCCGCGGACAATCACCCACGTGCGCTGACGGGGGACGAGCGGAACAGGACGAACGGGCTCTGCCGGCCGCGATGCGGCCGGGCCGGCCCACAGCGAACGAGTGAACGCCTGCTGGCGGCGGCCCATCACCACAGGGCAGCACCTTCCCGCGGCGACAGGCCGGCCGGATGCGGGCCGGGTGCTGCCCGTGGCAGCGCGACAGATGCCGCCCATGGTGGCGGGCCGGCCGGTGCGGCGGGTGCCGCCCCCGGCGGTGGTCCGGGTGGTGCGGCGGGTGGTGCCCGTGGAGACGGTCCGGGTGGTGCGGCGGGTGCCGGGCTGCGGCGACCGGGTCGGCTGAGCGCTGCTGCCGGGCATACGGGGGCGATCGTGCGGGCTCCGGCTGTGGCGGGGGCGCGTAGGCGTACCGGAAGATGGTTTGCCGAATCGCGGACCGTGACTATTTTCGCAAACCGGGCGTTGGATCGGTCCGGGGGTGACGCTGTGCCACCACCACCAGTGGCCCATCCGGGACGGCCACCACCATGCGCCGGAGAAGTCCGGCATTTAACCGCGATGTCACAGGTTGTCACGAGAATCTCACCGAAGCCGGGTGATACCGCGCTCCCCCGGTGGGCAGCCGTGGGACCTTGGTTGGGACGACGCCCTCTTCGGGGTACAAGAGAGGCACATCGCTCGCCTCGCCGGTCACCGTCGGCGAGCCGGGCGGCCGCACCCGCTTGAGAGGGAGAGCACTCTCCATGGGCGACACGCCTGTCATCACGCTGAACAACGGCGTCACGATTCCGCAGATCGGATTCGGCGTCTTCCAGATTCCCGAGGCGCAGACCGCGGCCGCGGTCACTGCCGCGCTCGAAGCGGGCTACCGCAGCATCGACACCGCCGCCATCTACCACAACGAGTCGGGTGTCGGCGCCGCGCTGAAATCAGCGGGAGTGCCCCGCGACGAGCTGTTCATCACGACAAAGGTCTGGAACACCGATCAGGGGTACGACGAGACGCTGCGCGCGTTCGACGCCAGCACCGCCCGCCTCGGACTGGAGAATCTGGACCTCTACCTGATCCACTGGCCGACCCCGAAACGGGGAAAGTACCTGGACACCTGGCGGGCGCTGGAGAAACTGCTCGCCGACGGCCGGGTTCGCGCCATCGGTGTCTCGAACTTCCTGCCCGAGCACCTGCGGGCCGTCGCCGACCTCGCCGGCACGGTGCCCGCGGTCAACCAGATCGAGGTGCACCCGGCTCTCCAGCAGCGTGACGCCCAGGTGGCGAACACCGAACTCGGCGTCGTCACCGAGGCGTGGAGCCCGCTCGCGCAGGCCGGTGTGCTCGGCGACCCGGCCGTGCTGCGGATCGCCACCGACCACGGCCGCACCCCGGCCCAGGTGGTGCTGCGCTGGCACGTGCAGCAGGGCCGGATCGTGATCCCGAAGTCGGTGACCCCGTCCCGGATCGCCGAGAACCTGCGGATCTTCGACTTCGAGCTGACCGCCGACGAACTGGCCGCCATCGACGCGCTGGAGAACGACGGCCGGACCGGGCCGCACCCGGATCACTTCAACTGACGATCTTTAGGCTTTGTGACGGTCACATCATCTGGTGACCGTCACAGAGATCGTTAAGCAGCTTCACAGGAACCCGCCGCACACTGGGGTCACGTCCCCCTCACAGGAGGTTCCGATGGGTCTCTTCGCCCTGATCAGCTTCGCGTTGCTGCTGGTCCAGCTGGTGCTGCTGGTTCGGGTCGCGCTCGACTGGAGCGTCATGCTGGCCGGTCCCGCCATGCCCGGATCGGCCCGCGCCAAGGCCCTCGACGTGATCTACCGCATCACCGAGCCGATCCTGGCCCCGGTCCGCAAGATCCTGCCCCCGCTCCGGGTCGGCGGCGTCTCCATCGACCTGGCCTTCATCGTCGTCTTCATCACGATCGGCATAATCCGAGCAATCCTCTGACCCAAAGCCGGCCCACCGCCCACCTGGCGTCACCCACGTCCCGTCACCCACGTGGCGTCGCCCGCCCGCCTCGCGTCGCCCGCCCGCCTCGCGTCGCCCGCCTCGCGCCGCCCGCCTGGCCCGCTGTCGATCTTGTGGAGTTCAGCGGGACAGGTGTGTCGCTCGAGTTTCGCCATATTGGGCAGCGACTTTGCGGGTCAGGGTCGACGCTGAAGTGAATCTTGCATTCGTCCTGGTCAACGTCACCCTCAGCGAGCTTCGCAAGATCATCGTGAGGTCTTGTGGCCTTGGGTGTCCGTCCGGAGGCGGTGCCGGTAGCGGGCCGCCGAGGGCGGGTCCGCCAGTCGCAGCGGTGGTCAGCGCACACGTTCGCCTGGGCGCAGCGGTGGTCAGCGCACACGTTCGCCTGGGCGCTGCGATGGTCAGCGCACACGTTCGCCGATCGTGTGCGCCTGCTTCGCTCTGACGGGGACGGGCGCACACGTTATGCCGTCCGTGTGCGCCTGTCATCGCTCCGGCGAGGGTGAAATCGCACATTGCCGCATTGTGTGCGCTGGTCGTCGCACACCGGAGACCACTCCGGGCCGAGCGCCGGCGACCGCATCTGGCCGAACGCCGGCGACCGCGTCTGGCCAACCGCACCGTCCATCCCGACGGACACCCGGTGCACTGTCGCCGTGGGCGGCGGCGTCCACAAGGCCGGCGCGGCCGACGCAAACGATCTCCAAATGGCGAAACTCGAGTGTGTCGGAACTCCACAAGATCGCGTTGGGTACGGCGGCGCTGGCCAACCCGCGCGTCGATCTTGTGGAGTTCGGCGAGACGGGTGTGACCGAATTCCACAAGATCGACGGAGGGCGGCGACGGTGGGCGGTGGGGGTCAGGTCAGGCGGTCGTCTACGAACTCCAGGGCTGTGGTGTCGAAGAAACTGCGGCCGCCGGCGTGGTCGTCCCACGGGTAGACCTCTATCTCCTTCTGCGCGCCGATCGCGTTGTAGGCGGCGAACACCCCGGACGGCGGGCACACGTCGTCCATCAGCGCGGCCGACAGGATCGACGGCGCGGTGATCCGGCGGGCGAAGTGGACCGCGTCGACGTGGTCGAGGGTGTCCAGGGTGCGCTGCGCGAGCTGCGGGTTGGCGCGCAGGAACTTGACCACCTCGGCGTACGGGAAACTGTCGGTGATCGTGATCGCCCGCTGGATGTCGCAGAGGAACGGCACTCCGGCGACCACCGCCGACACCAGGTCGGGCACCAGGCCGGCGGCGGCCAGGGCGAGCGCGCCACCCTGGCTCTTGCCGGTCACCACCAGCCGGGAGGCGTCGACGCCGGGCAACTCGGTGGCGGTCTCCACGGCCCGGGCCGCGTCGGTGATCAGCCGCCGGTAGTAGAACGTCTCCGGGGCGAGCACGCCACGGGTCAGGAACCCGGGGGTGGACGGGCCGGCGCCGTGGTCGTCCGGGTCCGGGGTGTCGCCGCCACGCCAGCCGCCGCCCTGGCCGCGGGTGTCCATGACCAGGTGGGCGTACCCGGCGCTGGTCCAGGTCAGCCAGTCGATCGGCAGGCCGCGGCCTCCGCCGTACCCGATGAATTCGACGGCGACCGGCAGCGGGCCGTCAGCGGTGGACGGACGGTTGAGCCAGGCCCGGATGGGCTGGCCGGCGTAGCCGGTGAAGGTGACGTCGTGGGTGGTGACGCCCTTGAGCGGGGTGCCGACCTCGGCGAGTTTCGGCGGCAGGGCGGCCCGGCGCGCCGAGGCGAGCGTGCCGGACCAGAAGTCGTCGAAGCCGTCCGGCTCCGGGCGGGCGAGATGGTACGTGCGCAATTCGTGGAGCGGGAAGTCAAAGAGCGCCATGGTGATCACGCTAGGCGCTGGGACTGGCCGGTTCCACCCCTGGACGGGCACGATGGGCCGGTGCCATCGGAAGCCGCCGCCCGCCCCCAGCATGTCCTCGAAGCCGTCCTGGAACGGCTGACCTATGTGAACGAGGAGACCGGCTACACGGTGGCCCGGGTCGCGCACAAGAGCAGCACCGATCTGCTGACCGTGGTGGGTGCGCTGCTCGGCGCGCAGCCCGGGGAGAGCCTGCGGCTGAGCGGCTGGTGGTCGTCGCATCCGCAGTACGGGCGGCAGTTCGAGGTGATCTCGTACACCACGGTGCTGCCGGCGACCATTCAGGGCATCCGCCGCTATCTGGGATCCGGGCTGGTCAAGGGCATCGGGCCGGTGTTCGCCGAGCGGATCGTGGACCACTTCGGACTGGACACGCTGGAGATCATCGAGACCGCCCCGGAGCGGCTGATCGAGGTGGCCGGGCTGGGGCCGAAACGGACGAAGAAGATCACCTCGGCGTGGGCCGAGCAGAAGGCGATCAAGGAGGTGATGGTCTTCCTCCAGGGTGTGGGGGTGTCCACGTCGATCGCGGTGCGGATCTACAAGAAGTACGGGGACTCGTCCATCTCGGTCGTCAAGAACTCGCCGTACAAGCTGGCGGCGGACGTCTGGGGCATCGGGTTCAAAACTGCGGACACGATCGCGCAGGCGGTCGGGATTCCGCACGACAGTCCCGAACGGGTGAAAGCGGGCCTGCAGTACACGCTGTCGCAGGCCACCGACAACGGGCACTGCTTCCTGCCGGCGGAGACCCTGATGGCGGACGCCGCCAAGATCCTCGACGTGCCGGACGCGCTGGTCCCGGCCTGCCTCGACGAACTCGTCGAGGAGGAGGGCGTGGTGCGCGAGCAGGACGAGGTCTATCTCGTTCCGTTCCATCGGGCCGAGATGTCGCTCTCCTCCAGCTTGATCGCCCTGCTGAGCGGCCGGGCCGACCGGATGCCGCACTTCCGCGACGTGGACTGGGCGAAGGCGCTGCACTGGCTGCACCAGCGCACCGGTTCGACGCTGGCCACCGAGCAGGAACAGGCCGTCAAACTGGCGCTCACGTCGAAAGTGGCGGTCCTCACCGGCGGGCCGGGCTGCGGGAAGAGCTTCACCGTACGATCGATCGTCGAACTCGCCGCCGCAAAGAAGGCGAAGATCCAGCTCGTGGCGCCGACCGGCCGGGCCGCGAAGCGGCTCGCCGAGCTGACCGGCCATCCGGCCGCCACCGTGCACCGGCTGCTCAAGCTGCAGCCCGGCGGGGACGCCACCTTCGACCGGGACAACCCGCTGGACGCCGACCTGATCGTCGTCGACGAGGCCTCGATGCTCGACCTGATCCTGGCCAACAAGCTGGTCAAGGCGATCCCGCCGGGCGCGCACCTGCTGCTCGTCGGCGACGTCGACCAGCTGCCGTCGGTCGGCGCCGGCGAGGTGCTGCGCGACCTGCTGGCCGCCGACGTGATCCCGCGGGTGCGGCTCACCCAGATCTTCCGGCAGGCCGCGGAGAGCGGTGTGGTCACCAACGCGCACCGGGTCAACCAGGGCCGGCCGCCGCGGTTCGAGGGCCTGACCGACTTCTTCCTGTTCCCGTGTGACGACACCGAGGAGACCGCGGCGCTCACCGTCGACGTGGCGTGCCGCCGGATGCCCCGCAAGTTCGGCCTGGACCCGCGCCGCGACATCCAGATCCTCACCCCGATGCACCGCGGCCCGGCCGGCGCCGGCGCCCTCAACGTGCTGCTCCAGCAGGAGCTCACCCCGCACCGCGAAGGCCTGCCGGAACGGCGGCTGGGCGGGCGGGTGTTCCGGGTGGGCGACAAGGTCACCCAGATCCGCAACAACTACGAGAAGGGCGCGGCGGGCGTCTTCAACGGCACGGTCGGCGTCGTCACCGGGCTGTCGCCCGAGGAGCAGACCTTGACGGTACGGACGGACGAGGACGAGCAGATCGAGTACGACTTCGACGAGCTGGACGAGCTGGCGCACGCGTACGCCATCACGATCCACCGTTCGCAGGGTTCGGAGTACCCGGCCGTGGTCATCCCGCTGACCACCAGCGCCTGGATGATGCTCCAGCGCAATCTGCTCTACACCGCGATCACCCGGGCCAAGAAGCTGGTGGTGCTGGTCGGGTCGCGCCGGGCGCTGGCCGCAGCGGTGCGCACGGTCGGCGCGGGCCGCCGGCACACCGCCCTGACCAGGCGCCTCAGCTGACCGGCCGCGTTACCACAATGCCCCGGGGCCTGTGCGGTGATTCCGGAAATCCGGCCGAATGGACGTGTTGTCCGGACGCTGGTACGGCTGTTTCGCGGGCCGCTCCCGACAGTTCCGGATCTCGCTAGTGTGGGCCTTGTAAACAATTCTTCAAGGTCTTTTCCGAACCATTTTCCGGTTCCGGGAAAGGGATCCGAAAACTGACGGGGGAAATGCTCATGTTGCGTTCCATGACGGCTGGTGCCGCACTTCTCGGCGTGCTCGCGACGGCCGCTCCGGCCCATGCCCAGCCACAACCGCCCAAGCCCGACAAGATGATGGTGATCGACGTGGTCTCCGCGAACGGGTCCGGTTGCCCGGACGGCAGCGCGGACATCCAGGTCTCACCGGACAACACCGCGTTCACGGTGACCTATTCGCAGTACACCGCGTCGGTCGGGCCGCAGGCCTCGCCACTGGACTTCCGGAAGAACTGCCAGCTCGCGCTGGACATCCTGGTGCCGTCCGGATTCACCTTCGCCATCGCCAGCGCCGACTACCGGGGTTACGCCAGCCTCCGGCCGGGGGCGTACGGCCAGCAGGCGGCCAGTTACTACTTCCAGGGCCATTCGCAGACCGCGCGCAGCCGGCACGATTTCAAGGGCCCGATGGAGGACAACTGGCAGCGCACCGATCAGATCGGGATCGCTTCGTACAGCTACCTGCCCTGCGGTGAGCGGCGATTCCTCAACATCAACACGGAACTGCGGGTGAACCGCGGGTCCTCGGACACCAAGAAGCACACGAACTTCCTGTCGATGGACTCGACCGACGCCGCCATCAACACGCTCTACCGGGTCGCCTGGAAGAAGTGCTGATCAGTTGTTCCGGTCGACGAATGCCGCCCACGGATCCCCGGCCGGCCGCGGTTCCGCCCCCGATGGCGGGGCCGCCACCGGCCGGGCCCGGCGGGAGGCCAGCAGCGCCGCCAGGGCCGTGGTGATCGGCACCGCGGCGACCAGGCCGATCGTGCCGACCGCGCTGCGCACCAGCTCCTGAGCGATCATCTGTGAGGTGAGCAGCTCGCCGAGCGGGGTGTCGCCCGCCGCGAACAGCAGCATCAGCGGCAGCGACGCCCCGGCGTAGGCGAGCACGATCGTGTTGATCACCGAAGCGATGTGGGCACGGCCGATCCGGGTGGCGGCGCCGTAGAGGCGTTTGAACCCGTACGACGGGTTGGCCAGCGCCAGCTCGGTGACCGTGGCCGACTGGGTGACCGCGACGTCGTCGAGCACGCCGAGCGAGCCGATCACGATGCCGGCCAGCAGCAGGCCCCGCATGTTCACATCGCCCTGGGTGATGGTGAGGAAGTTCGACGTCTCGTCGGCGACCCCGGTCAGATGCACCGCCCCGGTGGCGACAGCGGCCAGGATCGCGGTGATCGCCAGGCTGGCCAGGGTGCCGGCCACCGCGATCGTCGTGGTGATCGACAGGCCGTGGGTCAGGTACAGCACGATCAGCATGATCGCGGCGGCGCCGACCACGGCGACCAGCACCGGCGACCGCCCGTCCAGGATCGCCGGGACGATGAACCAGAGCAGGATCCCGAAGGTGACCGCCAGACCGGCCAGCGCCGTCACCCCGCGCCACCGGCCGAAGGCGATCACCGCCAGCGCGAACGCCGCGCCGAGCATCCACAGCTCGCTGCCGCGCTGGTGGTCGGAGATCGCGTAGCTGGTGCTGCCCTCGTCGTTGAGCGCCAGCATGGTGACGTCGTCACCGGCCGACACCTCGGGCGCGCCGGGCCCGTTCGGGATGTCCGTGGTGATCACGGCGCCGTCGTCGAGGCGCACCTGCACGGTCCCGCAGTTCTCCAGCGGCTGGTCGCCCTCCGGCACCGGCGGGCACTCCTGCGGGGTCAGCGCCACCACCTCGCCGGTCACCACGGCCGGGCCTGCCCCGCCCTCGACCTGCGGGGTGTCGCGCGGCCAGAGCAGCAGCATCCCGACCAGGGTGACCAGCACCGCCGGCACGAGCAACAGCAGGGTGAGCCGCCGGGCGTGCGGGAACTCCGGCAGCTCCGCATGGGCGTGGTGATGGTGGTCGGCGCTCATCGTGCTCCTCGTCGCGGCCTGCGGTGGTACCCGCGAACCGTACCCGGCCGGGTGCCGGCGCCGGCCCATCCGCCCGCGACGACCCGGCCGGTCATCGTGGCCGCCGCGGCGCCCGGTCATGGCGGGCCGGCTCTCACCGCTGTCTCAGCGGCGCTCAGACGGCGGCAGGAGCCGGCCTGGTCTAGGCGGAGCGGGTCTTCGCGCGGTCCTGGGCGGAGCGGCCGAAGGTCAGCCAGAAGTCGGTGATGGCCAGGCTCAGCACCGGGCGGCGGCCGGCCAGGTAGGCGAGCGGGCCGTCCGGCTCGGGGCGCCACGCCGCGGTGGCCGTCCGCAGACCGGCCCGGCCCCGCACCGGGGTCCGCCGGACCTGCTCGCCGAGCTGCTGCGCGACCGTGAACCCGAGCGGGTACCGGCCGGGGAGCCGCCCCTTGAGCCGGATCAGGGCCGACCCGATCGGCCCGCCGCCGTCCGGGGCGGTGATCGTGGCGTCGACCAGCGGCTCGGTCTCCGCGTCAAGGGTGAACTCGGCCAGCTCCTTGGGGATGCCCCAGAGCCGGCGGCCGCCCTCCCGGGACGCGACGCTGTCCACCCAGATGTCGGTGATGCTGACCCGCGGGCGGCCGCGCTCGTGCACCAGGACGGCGCTGAGCAGTTCCCGGTAGTGCAGGACGCCGCCGGGCTCGTACGACACCCAGGCGGCGCCGACCGCGACCCGGCCGCCGACGGTGACCGGGCGGACCGTGTCGTCCAGCACCGGTGGCAGGGCCGGCAGGTCACGGCGAGGGATCAGGAACACCGACAGGTACATCTGTCCGCGCAGGTGCCAGGGCTCGGGCGGGTACATGTCCCCACCCTGGCACCCCGCGGTCGTACGTTCAACGCTCTCGATGTTTTCAGTACCGGAACCGGGAGACGACCGCCTGGAGCTGCGCCGCGGTCTGGCCGAGGTCCTCGGCCGCGTGCCGGGTCTCGCCGACCGTGTCGGTGGTCTTGCGGGTCGCGTCGGAGACCGTGCCGATGGTCATCGCGATGTCGCCGGCGCCGTTGGCCGCCTCGCTGAGCGTGCGGTTCATCTCGGCGGTGGTCGCGGTCTGCTCCTCGACGGCCGAGGCGATGGTCAGCTGGATGCCGTTGATCCGTTCGATGATCTCGGTGATCTCGCCGATCGCGGTGACCGCGCCGCTGGTGTCGGCTTGGATCGCCTGCACCCGCTGGGAGATGTCCTCGGTGGCCTTGGCGGTCTCCTGGGCCAGGTCCTTGACCTCGCCGGCGACGACGGCGAAGCCCTTGCCCACCTCGCCGGCGCGGGCCGCCTCGATGGTCGCGTTCAGGGCCAGCAGGTTGGTCTGCTCGGCGATGCTGGTGATCACCTTGACCACGGTGAAGATCTCCTCGGACGAGGCGCCGAGCCGGCCGACGATCGCGTTGGTCTCGGCGGCGACCCGGACCGCCTGGGCGGCCACCTCGGTCGCCTCGGAGGTGGAGACGCTGATGTCGCGGATCGCCGAGCCCATCTCCTGCGAGCCGGCCGAGACCACCTGCAGGTTGTGCGAGACGGTGTCGGCCGCGGTGGCGACCGTGCCGGCCTGCACCGAGGCCTCGCTGGCGGCCGCGTCGACGCCACCGGCGACCGAGCTGAGCCGGCCGGCCGCGTCCTGGAGGGTGCCGACGCTGCCGCCGACCTGCGTCATGTCCTCCCGGAGGCGGGCCACCCCCTGGTCCAGGGCGGCGGCCATCAGGCCGATCTCGTCGCGGCTGGTGATCCCGGAGGTACGGGTCAGGTCGCCCTCGGCCAGCCCTTCGGCGATCCGGGAGACCTCCCGCACGGTCCGGCGCACCCGGCCGGCCACCTGGAAACCGATGACCAGGCTGAGCACCATGCCGACGACCAGCACGGCGGCGACCGTCCAGGCGGCGCTGGAGCCCGCCGACTCGGCGTCGGTGATGCTCTTGTCGGCCAGCGCGACCGCCCGTTCCCGCAGCGCCTGCTGGTCCTCGGCGAGTGCGCCGCGCAGCGCGTCGTACTGCTTGACCGCGTCGGCGAGCTGGGCCGGGGTCGACGAGGTCCGGTCGGCGCTGATGAAGGCGAGGTAGTCGGACCAGTCGGTCTTGGCCTTGGCCACCGCCTCGTCCCCGGCGAGGTGGGTGTCGAGGGCGGTGAAGGCCTCGCTGACGGCGGCCGTGTTCGCCTCCATGCCCTTCTTGATCCGGTCGGCGAGCGTCGGGTAGAGCTGGAGGGCGGACACCGCGCCGCTGAACGCCTCGATGTTCGTACTGAAGGAGCCCACCGCCGACTCGATGGCCAGGGACCGTCGCTGGGTCGCGGCGCCGTCGTCGTTGAGGTCGTGGATCGTCGTGACCGCGAGCGCGCCCACGATGAGGCCGCTGACCGTGGCGGTCAGCGCCGCGGCCCCGATCTTGACGCGCAGCGAACGGTCGTCGATCAGTCTGCTCAGCCCCATGGTGTTCCCATCCCTCATCGTCCGGCTCGCCGTCGACCGCAGGATCGGCACCGCCGGTTCGAGCTTGAGAGGGCCGCCCGGCATCAGTCTCTCCGTCCGGACAGCCTCGGCGGGCCGACTTCGTCCAGATTGACGGGAGGGACGGATGTGACGGCCGCGGCCGTCACATCCGGAGTCAGGGTGCGGTCACGTCGGCCAGCGCCTGGAAGATCAGCCAGGTCGAGGTGGCGCCCGGGTCCTGATGGCCGGCGCTGCGTTCGCCCAGGTAGGAGGCCCGCCCCTTACGAGCCGTCAGGGAGATGGTGGCGCGGGCCCCGTCACCCGCGGCCCGGGCCGCGCCGGCGGCCGCCTCGGGCAGGGCGGCGCCGCCGATCACCGCCTCCTCGAACGCGGCCACCGCCGGCCGGTAGGCGTCCACGATGGTCTTGTCGCCCGGCACCGCGCCGCCCAGCGCGGACACCGCCTCCAGGCCCGCGCGCAGGCCGGTGGCCAGGTCCGGCAGGGTCGCCGACGGGCCCGCGGGCAGCGCCTTGCCGAGGGCGCGGAAGGCGCTGCCGTACAGCGGGCCGGACGCGCCGCCCACCTTGGAGATGAGGGTGCCGCCGGTCCGGACGAAGACGTCGCCGACGCTGGTGAACGCGGTGCCGTCGAGCAGGGCGGTCACCGCGGTGAAACCACGGCGCAGGTTGACGCCGTGGTCGCCGTCGCCGATCGCGGAGTCCAGTTTCGTGAGCTCGTCGGCCTCGGCGGCGACGGATTCCGCGACAGCGCGAAGCCATCCGGTGGCGAGGGCGACATCCACGTCAGGCACCCCACCGCAGCCCGGGCGTACGCACCGGCGCGTCGAACAACCGCAGCATCTCGTCGGTCACCCGGGTCACGGTGATCGACAGCCCGGCCATGTCGAGACTCGTCACGTAGTTGCCGACCAGTCGCCGGCTGATCTCGAGACCGCGCTCGGCGAGCACCGTGGCGACCTCGCCGTAGACCAGGTACAGCTCGATCAGCGGGGTGCCGCCGAGCCCGTTGACCAGCACGATCACCCGGTCGCCGGAGTCGATCGGCTTCGCCTCCAGGATCGCGTCGAGCGCGGAGCGGACCAGCTCACGGGCGGGGCGCAGCTTCTCCCGGCGGCGGCCCGGCTCCCCGTGGATGCCGACACCGGCCTCGATCTCGTCGTCCGGCAGGTCGAACCCGGGACGGCCGGCCGCGGGGGTGGTGACGGCCGTCAGCGCGTACGCGAAAGAGGCGGAAGCGGCGTTGACCTCGCGCCCGATCGCGGCGACCTCGCCCAGTTTGCCGCCCTCCTCGGCGAGCGCCCCGGCGATCTTCTCCACCAGCAGGGTCGCGCCGGTGCCGCGGCGGCCCGCCGTCCACGTCGAGTTCTCCACCGCGACGTCGTCGTCGACGAGCACCGTCTCCACCGTGACGCCCTCGTCGGCGGCCAGTTCGGCGGCCATCTTGAAGTTCATCACGTCGCCCGTGTAGTTCTTCACCACGTGCACCACGCCGGCGCCGCCGTCGACGGCTTTCGTCGCGGCCAGGATCTGGTCCGGCACCGGGGAGGTGAACACCTCGCCGGGACAGGCGGCGTCGAGCATGCCCGGGCCGACGAACCCGCCGTGCAACGGCTCGTGGCCGGAGCCACCGCCGGAGACCAGCGCCACCTTGCCGGCACGCGGGGCGTCCGACCTGGCCACATATTGTTCGGCGGTGTCGACACGCAACTCGGGATGGGCGGCGGCGAGTCCCGCGAGCGCCTCGGCCACCACGTCGTTCGGATCGTTGATGAACTTCTTCACGGCCGGCTCCTTTGCCTCGGTCCCCTCAGCATGGTCGCGCTGAGTGATTCGGCCAAGCCTTTGGCGTGACTACCATCGGGACCCATGGCGTACGTGGGGATCGTGCTCGTGTCACACAGCTCAACACTCGCCGCCGGGGTGCGGGAACTGCTCGCGCAGGTGGCCGGCCCGGACGTCCGGGTCGAGCCGGCCGGCGGCGCCGACGACGGCTCGCTCGGCACCAGCGCGGACCGGATCGAGGCGGCGATCACGGCCGCCGACGCCGGGGCCGGGGTGCTGGTCCTGGCCGATCTGGGCAGCGCCGTGCTGACCACCCGGGCGGTGCTGGCCGAACTGCCACCGGGGCCGCTGCTGGTGGACGCGCCGTTCGTCGAGGGCGCGGTGGCCGCCGCGGTCCTCGCGTCCACCGGCGCCGATCTCGCCACGGTGGCCGAGGCGGCCGGGGAGGCTCGCGATGTCCCCAAGTTCTGAGGTCGAGGTGACACTGCCCGCGGCGTTGCACGCCCGTCCGGCGGCCGAGGCGGTCCGGGCCGCGTCGACCTTCAGCGCGGACGTGGAGGTACGCCACGGCGGCCGTTCCGCCAGCGCCCGCAGCGCCCTGCGCCTGATGTCCCTCGGCGCGCCGGCCGGGGCCACGGTGATCGTCCACGCCACGGGCGACGACGCCCACCTCGCCGCGCTCGCGGTGGCCGAGGTGCTTCGTATCGCCGAGTAGTTCCGTAAGTTTCGGAGCCTTGGAGGAGGATGGGCGCGCTCCCATCCTCATCATTAGCGGGGAGAAAGGACAATTCAGCCTTGGTGGATCACGGACCGAATCATTAAAGTTTCGGCCGTCCAGAGCCATCCGTCGATGCCCCGAATCGACTGGACCGAAGGCAGATCCCCATGACCCGTCCCCGTACCGTTCTCGGCGCGCTGGCCACCGCCCTGCTGGCGGCCGGCACGTTCGTCGCCCTGTCCCCAACCGCCGACGCGGCAGCGTCCACACTCGGCGCGGCCGCCGCCGAGAAGGGCCGCTACTTCGGCACCGCGGTCTCGCTCAACAAGCTGAGCGACTCGACCTACTCGACCATCCTCAACCGCGAGTTCAACATGCTCACGGCCGAGAACGAGATGAAGATCGACGCTCTCGAGCCGACGCAGAACCAGTTCAACTTCACCACCGCGGACCGGCTCATCACCCGCGCCAACGAGATCGGCGCCAAGGTCCGCGGCCACACGCTGGCCTGGCACTCGCAGCAGCCCGGCTGGATGCAGAGCCTGAGCGGCACCGCCCTGCGCAGCGCCATGAAGAACCACATCACCCAGGTCATGACCCACTACAAGGGAAAGATCCACTCCTGGGACGTGGTGAACGAGGCGTTCGACGACAGCACCGGCGGCCGCCGCGACTCCAACCTCCAGCGCACCGGCAACGACTGGATCGAGGACGCGTTCGTCACCGCGCGCGCCGCCGACCCGGCCGCCAAGCTCTGCTACAACGACTACAACACCGACAACTGGAGCTGGGCCAAGACCCAGGGCGTCTACAACCTGGTCAAGGACTTCAAGGCCCGGGGCGTGCCGATCGACTGCGTCGGCTTCCAGTCGCACTTCAACAGCGGGTCGCCGTACCCCAGCAACTACCGCACCACGCTGCAGAACTTCGCCGCCCTCGGCGTCGACGTGCAGATCACCGAGCTCGACATCGAGGGCTCGGGCAGCACCCAGGCCACCACGTACGGCAACGTGACCAACGACTGTCTCGCCGTCGCCCGCTGCAACGGCATCACCGTGTGGGGCATCCGGGACACCGACTCGTGGCGGGCCAGCGGCACCCCGCTGCTCTTCGACGGCAACGGCAACCCGAAGCAGGCGTACACCGCCGTGCTCAGCGCGCTCGGCGGCGGCGCCACCTCGCCGTCGCCCAGCAACTCCGGCTCCGCCTCGCCGTCCCCGTCGGCCAGCCAGTCGCAGGGCACCGGCGCGTGCACGGCGACCGTCTCGATCAACGCCTGGACCGGCGGGTTCGTCGCCACCGTGACGGTCAAGGCCGGCTCGGCCGCGCTCAGCGGATGGACCGCCGGCCTCACCCTGCCGACCGGCGCCGCGGTGACCAACACGTGGAGCGCCACGCCGAGCGGCAGCACCGGCGCGGTGTCCTTCACCAACGTCGGCTACAACGGCGCGGTCGCCGCCGGAGCGAGCACGCAGTTCGGCTTCCAGGGCACCGGCAACGCCCCGTCCACCACCGCCACCTGCGCCGCCCGCTGAACCTCGCGTGCCGATCTGTGGCGCAATCCGCGCCCCACAAAGGGCCCCGGGGGGGGGAGGGGGGGACGGTAGCCCCCACCCCCCCAGATGGGGGGTGCGGGGGGGTGGGGAAGAGGGGTGGT
>NZ_JBEZXU010000069.1:0-62517 GCF_040638175.1 Actinoplanes sp. NPDC026670 | reverse complement strand
CTCAACGCCTTCGACCTCGCTTTCGAAGGACGCCTCACCGCAGGCCGCAACTGACCTTCACCAACATCGAGTTACACCGTTTTCTTGACAGTCCCGGCGGCGTGAGGAGGCAACGATGGGACGCAAGCCGAATGGCGCTTCGAGCATCTACAAGGGCGCAGACGGGGCCTGGCACGGACGGGTCACGGTCGGCACGAAGCCGGACGGTACGCCCGACCGGCGTCATGTGAGTGGCAAGACCGAGGCCGTTGTCACTCGCAAGGTTCGCGACCTGGAACGTAGCCGGGATGACGGCACGGTCCGCAAGGTCGGTCAGCGGTGGACCGTGAAGTCCTGGCTCACCCATTGGGTCGAGAACATCGCCGCGCCGTCGGTCCGGGAGACGACGATGGTCGGCTACCGGGCTGCGGTCTACAAGCACTTGATTCCCGGAGTCGGTGCTCATCGCCTGGAGAAGCTGGAGCCGGAACACCTGGAGCATCTGTACACCAAGATGATCCGCTCCGGCAGCGCGCCCGGCACCGCCCATCAAACTCATCGGACCGTCAAGACCGCGCTCAACGTCGCCGTTCGTCGTGGCCACCTCGGACGCAACGTCGCGCAGCTCGCCAAGCCGCCCCGGCTGGACGAGCAGGAGATCGAGCCCTTCACCGTCGAGGAGGCGCAACGACTGCTTGACGTGGCAGCCGGCAAGCGAAATGGGGTCCGGTTCGCCCTGGCGCTGGCACTCGGGCTGAGGAAGGGGGAGACGCTCGGCCTCAAGTGGCACCGCGTCGACCTCGACAAGGGTCTGTTGCGTACTCCCCGCCAGATTCAGCGCTACAAGTGGCAGCACGGCTGCGACAACCCAAACAAGTGCGGCGAGCGACTGCACAAGATGAAGCCCTGTCCCCCGGTTTGCCATCGGCATCAGCGGGCGTGCCCACCACCTTGCCCCGCCGACTGCTCCCAGCACGCCAGCAGGTGCCCCCAGAAGCACGGAGGCGGACTCAAAGAGGTCGATGTGAAGTCGCGGGCAGGTCGTCGTGCTGTTGGGATTCCAGCCCCGATCGTGGCTGCGCTCCGGGAGCACAGAAAGGTTCAAGACCAGGAACGAGAGCGGGCCCGCCAAATGTGGGAGGAGAGCGGTTGGGTCTTTGCTCAGCAGAACGGCCGACCGATCGACCCGCGAGCCGATCACGACGCTTGGAAGAATCTTCTCCAGGAGGCAGGCGTCCGAGACGCTCGCCTGCATGACGCCCGCCACACGGCAGCAACGATGCTTCTGGTCCTCGGGGTGCCGACACGGGCCGTCATGGAAGTCATGGGCTGGTCCCAGATGGCCATGACGACCCGATACCAGCACCTCGCACCGGAACTCGCCAAGGGTATCGCCGATCAAGTCGCGGGACTGCTCTGGAAGACGAACTGAAAACTCAGCGGACCAGATGATGCAGGCCATATGGCGGAGTCCTTAGTTCAACCGGACTCCGCCATTGCCCCGGCCTATGCCGTTTCGCCTGATGCAATATAGCCAGTCTGACGAGAAACGAGGCATCAGAGCAGCAGCCCTTCTGCGATTCCCTACTGACGCCTCAGCATCAAGAACCGCTCGGACAGAATCCCCTTAACCCACAAGAGTGAACATCTTTAGATTACGCGCACTTCCCATCGGACCCCATCGACTATTATTCCTTCACATCCACGCAGCCTTCAGGTTAGATTAAATCGTTCAAGATCAGATCTATCCTTGGATCCAATCCAAACTCGCCCCGTAAAATCTGACGAAGCTCTGGCACCAATCTTTATGGGGTTCGGAAATCCGGCAAACTCCGCAAAAATTGGTTCACCATCGGAGCCCTCAGCCCTGAGCCCGGAAGCAGCAAATGCGACCCCTCCCCCGTTCGACACTTTGAGCCTAAGAACAAATTCCAGATCCTCACCAAATTCTCCAGACCGCCGAATTCCACCAGTAGGTTGCCAGGAACTATCGACCCGCAAATCAGAAATATAGACAGTGCCTGACTCCACCACTTGCGCACCTACAAGCGTTGCAGCGGCGAAGGCGGAAACGGAGACGATAGAAACAAGAATGACTCCACCCTTAAGAACTTTTCTTAATTGCGTAAGAAAAAGATTCTTATATAGTTCATCTACATGCAGCAAGTACAGTTGCTTTACATCTTGAGTGACATCGGTTCGGGGATCCGAAAGCCCTTTTATCTGATTTCTAAATATTTGCCATTGATGCGCATACGCCGCCTGTTCCGCAGTCCGAGATCCCTTAGAATGAAACCATCCACCGAAAGCCTTCTTGTCCGGTATCGCATGATGGTAAAACCATTTCCAGGTTTGCGCCGGATCGATAAACGGATAGGGGTAGTTCGTTTGCCTTAGGTAGATCGCCCAAGTCGCAAGACCTACGAGAATCGACGATACCGCGGCAGCCAGGCACGCCCAACGTGCAGGCACACCATCCGCAGACATCGCCAGCGGGAGGAAGGCGATACCGGCTGCCGCTAGGGCTCCACCGATAACTAACAGTTGACTGCGTCGGCCTTCAGCATAGTGGATTCCTTCGATTCTTGTTGCGATTAACGATCGGACAGTCGCAGAGAGATGGTCAAGTTGATCTTTAGGTAATGAACTGATCAGTGGATCAACTGTCATGTCGTAAGGCGAAGGTGGGACCGGTGATGGAGGTGAGCCGGGCTGACCACCGTGGCCAGGTTGAGAAGTGGCTGACATCGCGCCCCTTTCGCCATCACTCGCATGAAGCCTAGAAGCTGCGTAGCAAATTTGAGGTACTAACGGGCATCATGGGAGAGGACCGATGTAGGCATGCACGGCAATGCGCCGCTGCTGGCTGGCTTCAAGGCCACCGATTCGCCGCCATCCCGCGCGCTCGTATAGACGAATCGCGGCAGCGTTGTCTTGTGCCACGTCTAGAACAGGTCGAAGCCCGAGTCCGTGCGCCTCGTTAGCGGCGGCCGCTAGCAGCCGTTCGCCGACTCCCTGCCGGCGTGCCGCGGGCGTCACGATCAGCCGACTCATCACCGCTAGGTCAGCTATCGATACACCCCAGCCGTACGACCACTGGGAGGCCAGGGGGTGACCTGTTGCCCGATGAACTGCAACGTGACCCGTGACCGCGCCATCGTGGTCTTTGGCCACCAGAGCCACAATCTCTCTAGGCGACACCAGCCACGCTTTGGGATGGGACGGCCACTGAGCTGGATAGCCATCGAAAGCGTGGACGAGGGCGAGCACTTCAACGCAAACAGGGACATCTTCCACCATCCGCACTACGATCTCATGCAAGTCGGTCGCTTCCATGCGAGCCATCATCGGTCATTGGCCTGCCAGGTGGGCAGCTTGGGCAGGAGACGTAAATCAACGTTTAAGCCTGCACCGTGAACCAGGGAGTTTCCTATGCCGCGCGGGTCGTACCGATATAGTCTTACCCTAACGAGTCAGTTCTATTTTTGCAGCCTTCCATTGAGGCTGGACAGCTATTCGCAATGCACGTTCGGATGCGCATATTGCTTCGCCTCGAATCGTGGCGGGAAAAGACCGCCAAGAAATCTGTTGCCAGCTTCGGCCAAAAGAATCTCGGCGCGACTAGATCGACTTTCTCGGAATCGCCCTCGATCGGTGGTTGACGAACTTTTGGCCGCCAGAACTCCGGTTCATCTTGGAGGAATGTCGGATCCTTTTCCTGCTGTTGAATCAAATCTTGGTGCCACGCGTGCCATCCTTGACGCACTAGCTCAGCATAACTATCCGACAGTGGTCAGCACAAAGGGCCTACCATTGGCTAACTCTGGGGCGATGGAAGCTCTCGCCGCCGGCAACACCGTGGTGCAGGTGTCAATCTCCACTCTAGACCCCGGGCTAAGCGCTATTGCCGAGCCTGGTGTTCCGCCACCGCACCGACGCCTTGACTCACTGGGTGAACTTGCGCGGCGTGGCGTGCCCACCTCATTGCGAATACAGCCGCTTCTACCGAGGAGGGCTGGCGACGCATTGGAGATCATAAAACAGGCTAAGGAAAGGGGAATTTCCCAGGTAAGTGTAGAGCATCTGAAACTGCCTATCGAAATAAACCCAGCAATCGATCGGCTTTCCGTCGCGCTAGGCTTCGACCTTCGGACTTTGTACCGAAATGCTGGTGCTACCCGAGTCGGTCGGGAGTGGGTACTTCCCATCGATGCGCGGATGCCCACAATAATCCAATTACGAGACTATGCCCGAAGTCTAGGGATCTTGTTCGAGGCGGCGGATACCGACCTTCTTCTGCTTAATGACGGCACTAGTTGTTGCAGTGCCGTTGACAAACTCAAAGGATGGGGTACACAATTCGTCGCGAATTACCTCGGAGCTGCACGGATCTCTCTCGCGCGCGGCTCGGTCAGCTTCTCTGACATCAGTGCCGGAGTACCTCGGATGCCAATTTCTCAGTACATCAACTCAAACTCACGCCTGCCGACTACCAACGGCCGGGGTGCAGGAATGCTGGAATACTTAAAGCGAAATTGGAACGGTCGGCCAAACGGCCCATCACCGCTAGGAATTTGGGGGCTCCAAAATTCGGGAAAGATTGACAATGAAGGGCTCAACATCTATGAGCCAACTACTGCCCTTAAGGAGCTTATTTGAATCGATCGGAGGGCCTACGTCTGGTAGCTGCACCAAATATTCTAAGGACGCCCGACCGGGCATCCGATAGTCCGAAATGCTGCTAGCATCACCGATCCGAACTATTGGCCGGCCGTCGATAGCACTCGCCGATCAGAAACTCGCAGTTGCGAATCCTCACGAAGCAGTGAAGCGACCCAAACCGCGCTCCCAGCCCAAGACGAACTTCCTCAGCTCAGCCGGCTGAATGAACCGTTCGAAACAGGACGCAGGGAATCCGAACACGGTGGCAGGTCCTTCCATCTATTGGGGCCGAGTGAGGGAGATTAGGCACGTGGCAGAGGCGCTGAGCACCAGCGCACGCGCTCAATCCGCACGCCAGTCAGTGGGATATCGGGGCCAATCCGACAGGAAGATGCCGCCCCTGTAGGTCTTCTGCTGTTGTCCCGTGCTTCTTCTCGGAGCTGCGGTCCGTTCCGAGGCCGTCAGACACACAGAGGCGGCATCTAGGGGTCACCGCATGGGACGCGCTTGCCGAAACATCGCACTGCGCGCATCAGCCCCATGCGACGCATCTCTAGTACCACCACGAGGTTCAGCGGGCCGAACGGAAACGTGCCCGACAGCTGTGACGGGGAAGGTACCTAGTTGTTCGGCCATAGGCTGGCCCGGCCGCTCGATCTCTCATCGGGCCACGACACTCGTCTGCGCGACTCCTGGGCCACACGCCGCAACTTTTCTTAGGCCTGGGCTGCTCACGTAGGTCGTGAGCTGTCCTCAGATAGACGCTCCGCAGCCCTCGTTGATTCATGCGTAGGAACTGGCGGCCAGCATCGCCGAGCAGGTCACGGGATTGCCCTGGAGGGCAAACTGAGACGGGAATTGAGACGGGAGCGGATCGCCGAATTTCCGGCGGCCCGCTCCCTGCCTGCTCAAGGTGGTGGGCGCGGTAGGTTTCGAACCTACGACCCCTCGCTTGTAAGGCGAGTGCTCTCCCACTGAGCTACGCGCCCGGCACGGCATGCGGCCGGAGTCGTCATCGTACCCTGCCGCTGATCGAGGTCTGAGAGTGGCGAGGCAACGGCGGCCGGAAGGGTCAAGCGGTCAGGGTGGCCAGGGCCGAACGCCACGCCTTCTGGTCACGGGCCTCGCCGGGGCCGTTCATCTCGGACCAGACGACGGTGCCGGCGGCGTCGATCAGGAACGTGCCCCGGTTGGCGTAGCCACGCTCCGGGTCGAAGACCCCATAGGCCGACGCGACCTCCCCGTGCGGCCAGAAGTCGGCCAGCAGCGGGAACTCGAAGCCCTCCTGCTCGGCCCACACCTTGTGGCTGTAGACCGAGTCGACGCTCACCGTCAGCACCTGGAGGTGGTCGCCGGTGTACTCCGGCAGGTTCTGCTGGATCTCGGTCAGCTCGCCGTGGCAGCGCCGGCTGAACGCCAGCGGGTAGAAGACCAGCAGGACCGCCTTGCGACCGTGGAAGTCGCTGAGGCGTACCTCCTGGTTGTTCTGGTCCTTGAGCAGGAAATCCGGGGCCGGAGCGCCCACCTCGATCGGCATCTCCCCAGACTAGGGCAAACACCTATGGGTCGGCGCCCTAGGGGCGCCGACCTGGAGCGGGAGGGGCAGTGAGTTACTTCTTCTTGGCGCCCCGGGGGGTGACCAGGCGGGCGCCGGTCCAGTCCTTGCCGGCGTTGACCGTCGACGTCTGCTGGAGGCCCGCCGTCGGGGCGGACTCGCTGACCTCGCTGGGCTCGACGTGGCCGTCGCGGCCCGCCTTGGGGGTCAGCAGCCACACCACGCCGTTGTCGGCGAGGGGGCCGAGGGCATCGGTGAGGATCTCGAAGAGGTCACCGTCGCCGTCGCGGTACCACAGCAGCACCGCATCGACGACCTCGTCGGTGTCTTCGTCGACCATGTCACCGACGCGTTCGGTCAGGGCGTCACGGAGATCCTCGTCGACATCGTCGTCGTATCCCATCTCCATGACCACCATGTTCGGCTCCAGGCCGAACCGGTCCGCCAGGCTACGTACGCCGTCGGCCTGACCCGCGGTCGCGCTCACTGTCCAAATCCTCCTAGCCGTCGAGAAAAAAGCCGGAACCTGGGGGTAGTCCACACATTCCGGGGCCGGTGCGCAAGTGGCGCACCGAGTGTGTGGCAATTTACCGTGCCAGCAGGGCGTGGGCACCCTGTGTGATGGCATCCTCTCCCACGAGGACCTGTTGGGCGGCCGGACCCAGCGGAACCGGCACGTCAGCGGCGGCGACCCGGCGCACGGATCCCACGAACGAGCCGTCGACGAGCGCCGCGAGCACGCCCTCGCCGACGCCGCCGGAGCGCCGGGTCTCGTCGACGATCAGCACCCGGCCAGTGACGGTGGCCTCTCTGACCAGGTCAGCGACCGGTAGCGGGTTGAGCCAGCGCAGGTCGACGACCCGTGAGCCGTACCCGTCGGCGGCCAGTTGGGCGGCGACACGCAGCGCCATCCGGACGCCGTTGCCGTACGTCACGATGGTCAGGTCCTGTGCGGTGCCGAGGCCGTAGGTGCGGGCCCGGCCGATCGGGATGTGCCCGTCGGCCCACCCGCCGGGGGCCGGATACGCCGCCAGCCATTCGTTGTCGCCTTGCTGATAGAGGTCCCTCGTCTGGTAGACGGCCACCGGTTCGACGAAGACGCTGACGGTCCCGTCGACTTCGGCGGCGGCCAGGCAGGAGCGGAGCATCGGCGCGGCGTCGGCGGCGCGGGCGGGCACGGCGACGACGAGGCCGGGGATGTCGCGGAGGGCGGCCACCGTGTTCTCGTTGTCCAGGTGGCCGCCGACCCCGAACGGCTGGGCCAGGCCGGGCACCCGCAGCACGAGCGGGTTGCGGTAGGCGCCGGCCGACAGGTACGCCATGGTGGCCGCCTCGGCCCGTAGTTGCTCGGCCGCGCCGTGCAGGCCGGCGAGGCAGTCGAGCTCGGGGACCGGGATCAGCCCGGCCAGGCCGGCGCCGGCGGCCAGCCCGAGGATCGTGGTGGGGTCGGGCGGGCTGTCGAACACCCGTTCCGGGTCGCGGCCGGCGAGGCCCGTGGTGACGCCGTGGCGCCCGCCGCGGGTGGTGGCCGGGCCGAACACCAGCAGGCCCGGATTGGCCGCCAGAGCGTCGTTGAGGGCCGCGGTGATGGTCTGTGCCAGGTTCATCGGGCCGGCGTCCTCGGGGAGCCGTCCGTCGAAGGCACGCTGCCGGGCGGGCGCGCCGGCGCCGAGGGCCCGGCCGGCGGTCTCCGCGACGGCGTGGGCGACGCGCAGCGGGCGGCGGGCGGCCAGCGAGGCGACGACCTCGCCGGCGGAGGCGAGTTTCGGTTCGCCGAGGACCTCCTCGGCGGCTTTGCGGACCTGCCAGCCGATCTCGTCGTAGCGGGTGATCACCTCGTCCGGCCCGTACAGCCCGGATTCGACGAGCAGCCGGGCGGTGCTGATCAACGGGTCGCGGTCGAGGCCGTCGCCGGGTTCCGGGTCGCCGGGGCGGCCGAGCAGGAGGACCGTCGAGAGATGCAGGACCGCGGGGCGGCGTTCGGTGCGGACGAATGCCGCGGCCTCGGCCGCCGCGTCATACACCGCGGCGAGATCACAACCATCGGCGTACGTGTACCGCACGCCGGGCCGCCCACGGAGGGAGGCGCCGGTCCACCCGTCCGGGCCGGGCTCGCCCGGGGTGTCGTCCTCGCAGATCAGCAGGAGCGGCACTTTCTGCCCGGCCAGTTCGAGCCGGCCGGCCGCGTGCAGGGCGGCGGTGGCCCCGGCACTGCCGGCCCCGCCGTCACCGAAGGAGGCGGCCACGATGGCGTCCTCCGGCCAGGCGAGGCCGGAGGCAAGACCGGGCGAGGGGCCGGGAGAGGAGAGACCGGACGAGGAGGCGGCCCGGCTCAGGGAGTGGGCCAGGCCGACCGCACGGGGCAGGTGCCCGCCGGGTGAGGAGAGGGCCGGGATCAGGTGCAGGGCCGGATTGCCGAAGATCTTGTCGCGTCCGCCGGTGAGCGGATCGCGGACCGAGGCGACGACTCCGCGCAGCACGTCACGGGCGGCTTCTTCGAGGCGGTGCGCGGAGTCCTGGCCGGCTGGGCCGGAGTGGTTCGCCGCCCGTACGCAATAGAAGGCCGCCGAACGGTGATGCAGGAGGGCCGGGTCGTCGCCGCGCAAGGCGGCGGCGACCGCGGCGTTGCCCTCGTGCCCGGACGATCCGCCGGTGTGGAAGCCCTCGTTGAAGCTGCGCAGCCAGCGCGCGGCGAGGTCGAGGTGGCGGCTGGTCAGCTGGGCGTCGAAGAGTTCCCGGGCCGCTGCACCGGTGAGGCCGGCGCCGTCGCGGACCGGGTCGCCGGGGGCACGCCCGGACTCCGGTGGTCGCAGGGCCGAGACCGCATCGCGGAACCGCTCGTCGAGGCTTTGCGGAGTGGTCACGGAATTCAGCATTCCCGACTGCGGCCGGTGATGCCACTGCGAGAACGATCGATCTGGCGAACACGGGACGTCACCCGGTGGTGTACTCAACGACATGATCTTGTGGTGGGCCGTCGCGCGCCTGGCGCAGTGCGTGTGCTGGCTGGCCGGTGTCATGTCGGTGTTCCTGCTGCTCGATCTGTACACATAGGCTCGGCCGATGCGCAGCGAACTGATCACCGTGCGGACCGGCGGGTCTCCGGCTGTCGTGGACATCACCCGCGAGGCGGCGGACTTCGTCAAGTCCGAGAGGGACGGCCTGCTGCACGTGTTCGTGCCACACGCGACGGCCGGGGTGGCGATCATCGAGACCGGGGCGGGTTCGGACGACGATCTGCTGACCGCGATCGACGATCTGCTGCCGACCGCGGACAAGTGGCAGCACCGGCACGGCTCCCGGGGCCACGGCCGCGATCACGTCCTTCCGGCGTGGATCGCCCCGTACGCCACGTTGCCGGTGATCAACGGCCAGATCGCGCTCGGCACCTGGCAGTCGGTCTGCCTGGTCGACACCAACGGCGACAACCCGATCCGGCAGGTGCGTTTCTCCTTCCTGGAGGGCTGATCCACAAAGTTACTGGTCAGTACGTGTGTCGAGCGTCGCTGAGACGGCCCGTAGACGTGACGACGCACACCGTGAGGGGGCAGGATGGAGACCTATTCCGCGCGATTCGCCACCTAGGTCGCACGGACGTCCGACACTCACACCAAGAGGATTGCCTGTGGCCACGGAGCGCAAGCGCCCGGTGATCAGCGATGGCCTGCCGAGCCAGCTTCCCGACATCGACCCGGAAGAGACCAACGAATGGGTCGAGTCGCTCAACGGAGTCATCGACGAACGCGGCGCGAAAAGAGCCCGTTATGTGATGTTGCGCCTGCTGGAGCGGGCCCGGGAGCGACAGGTCGGCGTGCCGCCACTGACGTCCACGGACTACATCAACACGATCCCGCCGGAGCGTGAGCCCTGGTTCCCGGGTGACGAGTTCGTCGAGCGGCGGATCCGGGCCTACATCAGGTGGAACGCGGCGATGCTGGTGCACCGCGCGCAGCGGCCGGAGATCGGCGTCGGCGGGCACATCTCGACGTATGCGTCGAGCGCCAGCCTCTACGAAGTAGGCATGAACCACTTCTTCCGGGGCAAGGACCACCCGGGCGGTGGCGACCACATCTTCTACCAGGGCCACGCCTCCCCCGGCATGTATGCGCGGGCCTATCTGGAGGGCCGTCTCACCACCCACCAGCTCGACGGTTTCCGGCAGGAGCTGTCGCACCCGGGTGGCGGCCTCCCGTCGTACCCGCATCCGCGTCTGATGCCGGATTTCTGGGAGTTCCCGACGGTCAGCATGGGCCTCGGCCCGCTGAACGCGATCTACCAGGCGCGGTACAACCGTTACCTGCACAACCGCGGGATCAAGGACACCAGCCAGCAGAACGTCTGGGCGTTCCTCGGCGACGGCGAGATGGACGAGGTCGAGTCGCTCGGCGCGATCGGCCTGGCCGCCCGCGAGGAGCTGGACAATCTGACCTTCGTGGTCAACTGCAACCTGCAGCGTCTCGACGGCCCGGTCCGCGGCAACGGCAAGGTCATCCAGGAGCTGGAGGCGTTCTTCCGCGGCGCCGGGTGGAACGTGATCAAGGTCGTCTGGGGCCGTGAGTGGGACTCGCTGCTCGCCGCCGACACCGACGGCGCGCTGGTCAACCTGATGAACAAGACGCCCGACGGCGACTACCAGACCTACAAGGGCGAGTCCGGGCTGTACGTGCGGGAGCACTTCTTCGGCCGTGACCCGCGTACCCGCAAGCTCGTCGACGGCATGACCGACGACGAGATCTGGAACCTCAAGCGCGGCGGGCACGACTACCGCAAGCTGTACGCGGCGTACAAGGCGGCCACCGAGCACACCGGCCAGCCGACGGTGATCCTGGCGAAGACGGTCAAGGGCTGGACGCTCGGGTCGCACTTCGAGGCGCGGAACGCCACGCACCAGATGAAGAAGCTGACCCTGGACGACCTGAAGGGCTTCCGGGACCGGCTCTACCTCGACATCAGCGACAAGCAGCTCGAGGAGAACCCGTACCTCCCGCCGTACTTCCACCCCGGTGAGAAGTCCGACGAGTACCAGTACATGATCGAGCGGCGGCGTGAGCTGGGCGGGTCCATCCCGACCCGGCGGACCAAGGCGAAGTCGCTGGCCATCCCGGACTCGAAGGCATTCAGCGGCCTCAAGGGCGGCAGCGGCAAGCAGAAGATCGCCACCACGATGGCGTTCGTCCGGCTGCTCAAGGACCTCATGCGGGACAAGGAGTTCGGGGCCCGCTGGGTGCCGATCATCCCGGACGAGGCCCGGACCTTCGGCATGGACTCGCTCTTCCCGACCAAGAAGATCTACTCGCCGCACGGCCAGACCTACACCTCGGTGGACCGGGAGCTGTTCCTGTCCTACAAGGAGTCGACGGACGGCCAGATCCTGCACGAGGGCATCAACGAGGCGGGCTCCACGGCGAGCTTCATCGCGGCCGGCACGTCGTACGCGACGCACGACGAGCCGATGATCCCGCTGTACATCTTCTACTCGATGTTCGGGTTCCAGCGCACCGCCGACGAGCTGTGGGCGGCCGCCGACCAGATGACGCGGGGCTTCCTGCTCGGCGCCACCGCCGGCCGGACCACGCTCAACGGTGAGGGCCTGCAGCACGAGGACGGGCACTCGCTGCTGATCGCGGCGACGAACCCGGCGGTGGTCTCCTACGACCCGGCCTTCGGGTTCGAGATCGCGCACATCATGGAGAACGGCCTGCACCGCATGTACGGCGAGAAGCAGGAGAACATCTTCTACTACCTCACCATCTACAACGAGCCGGCGATCCAGCCCGCCGAGCCGGCCGGCCTCGACACCGAGGGCCTGCTCAAGGGCATCTACAGGTTCAGCGAGAGCCCGCAGAAGGACGGTCCGAAAGCGCAGCTGCTGGCCTCCGGCACCGGCATGCGGTGGGCGCTCAAGGCGCAGGAGCTGCTCGCCCAGGACTGGGGGGTCAGCGCCGACGTCTGGTCGGTGACCTCGTGGACCGAGCTGCGCCGCGACGCGATCGAGGCGGAGGAGCACAACCTGCTCCACCCGAGCGACGCGCCGCGCAAGCCGTACATCCAGCAGAAGCTGGAGGCCACCGAGGGCCCGTCGGTCGCGGTCAGCGACTGGATGCGGGCCGTGCCCGACCTGATCGCCCGGTGGGTGCCGAACGGCTACACCTCGCTGGGCACCGACGGTTTCGGCATGAGCGACACCCGGCACGCGCTGCGCCGCCACTTCCACGTGGACGGCGAGTCGGTGACCGTGGCGACGCTGCGTGAGCTGGCCCTGAAGGGTCAGATTCCGGCGCACGTGCCGGCCGAGGCGGCCAAGAAGTACGCGATCGACGACGTCAACGCCGCGCCGGTGGGCGAGACCGGCGGCGACTCGTAGGAACCGCTGTCGAGGGGGCCCGGGCGGGCCCCCTCGGCACAGCGTCAGGCCGGCACGTAGCTGATGACCTCGACCCCTGTCGAGGAGCGCCAGCTGCCGATGTGGGTGAGGGCGATCCGGGTGCCGGGCTCCCAGAGCGGGCGGCCCTCGCCGATCACCACCGGGTTGATCATCACCCGGTACTCGTCGATCAGGTTGTGCCGGGCCAGGTGGTTGACGAGGGTCGCGCTGCCGTTGATCAGCAGGGTCTCCGAGCCGGTCTTGAGCTTCTCCACCGCCTCGGCGACGTCGCCCTCGATGAAGGTGGCGTTCCACTCCGGCTCGGTGAGTGTCGTGGTCGCCACGTGCTTGGGCATCTCGTTCATCTTCACACCGAACTCACCCGTCTCCGCGGCCATCTGCGGCCAGACCGCCTTCATCCCCTCGTAGGTGACCCGGCCGAGCAGCAGCGCGTCGGCCTCCGCCAGGTTGTGGGCCTGCCAGGCGCCGAGCTCCTCGTTGAAGTACGGCCCGCTCCAGACCGGCTCCTCGAAGACGCCGTCGAGAGTCATGTACTCCACCGCCACGATCTTGCCCATCGTCCTCACCTCGTTGCTCGACGTAAGTCCCGGCTGGTTGTCGCGCTCTCTCTCGCTGCTCGCGAGACAACGCCGACAACCGGCCGCCATTGAAAACGGCAACGAGCGGGCGGCGCGCTGGTCGCGGCGCAATGATCCAGGTGTGGGATTCCGGATCAGGCACAAACTGCTCCTACTCGGCCTGGGCAGCGTCCTCGTCACGGCGATCGTGCTGGTCGCGGTCGGGGCGTGGCAGAGCGGCCGGTTCGCCGACAGCACCGAACGCGAGGTGCTGCGCCAGAACGAGGCGGCGCTCGCGCAGACCGCCGCCGATGTGAGCGCGCTGGTGCGTACCGTCGCCGACGAGGTGCAGCAGGGCGTCGACAAGAGCATGGCCAGCGCGTCAGCCTTCCTGACCCGCAACGGCGGCATGCGGACGACCAGCCGGCGGGTCACCTGGACCGCAACCAACCAGGTCACCCAGGAGGCGACCACGGTCAGCCTGCCCCGGGTCGAGATCGGCGGCACGTGGCTGGGGCAGAACACCGACCTGAACCGGGTCACGCCCTTCGTCGACGACGCCCGGGACCTGTCCGGCGCCACCGTCACCGTCTTCCAGCGGATGAACGCGGCCGGTGACCTGCTGCGGGTCGGCACCACGGTCAAGTCCGCGAAGGGCACCCGGGCGATCGGCACGTACATCCCGGCGACCGCGGACGGCAAGGCGAACGCGGTGGCCGCGGCGATCTCGGCCGGGAAGACGTATCGGGGGGTCGCGGCCGTCGTCGGCACCCCGTACATCACCGTCTACCAGCCGATCAAGAGCGCCGGTGGCGCGGTGATCGGCGCACTCTTCGTCGGTGTGCCGCAGGCCGACGCCCTGGCCACCCTGACCGGGACGATCAGCGAGCTGAAGATCCAGGTGAACGGCTGGGTGAGCGTGTTCAGCACGGCCGCCGTGGACCGGGGCCGGATCGTCGCCTCCAACCTCGAAGGCGCGGCCGGGACCACCGTGCTCGACGCCGCCGACGCCAACGGCACGAAGTACGTCGAGGAGATCGTCACCAAGGCGCCGGAACTCACCGACGGGGGCACCTGGCAGGCGAAGTACCGGCTGCCCGGTGCGGCCGGGGCGCCCGCCGGGGACACCACCACGACGGTCGGCTACTACGCGCCGTACCAGTGGGCGGTGACCGTGGGCGGCTACGACGCGGACGGCGCGGCGGCGGTCACCGCGGTCCGCGACGGGCGCGGCACGATGCTGACCTCGTTCGTGATCGCCGGGGTGCTGCTGGCGCTGGCCGGCGCGGCTGCGGCGTACCTCCAGGCGTCGCCGATCTCCCGCCGGATGGCCGCGCTGACCGGGGCGCTGACCCGGCTCGCCGACCGGGACCTGACGATCCGGATCGACGACCGTGGCCGCGACGAGATCGGCGAGGCCGGTGGCGCGCTCAACACCGCGGCGACCGAGCTGCGGGCCGTCATGCAGGAGGTGACCGGCGCCTCCGACGAGGTGGCCGGCACCGCCCGGCGGGTGGCGGCCACCGGCGGCGAGATGTCGGCCGCCGCGGACACCGCGGCGAGCCGGGCCGACACGGTGAGCGCGTCGGCGGAGAGCGTGTCGCACGTGGTGGCGACGGTCGCCGCCGGCGCGGAGGAGATGGGCGCGTCGATCACCGAGATCTCGCACAACGCGCAGGAGGCCGCGCAGGCCGGGCGGGACGGGGTGGGCCTGACCGCGGCGGCCGCGGACGTCATCGCCGAGCTGCGCGACTCCACCTCGAAGATCACCGACGTGGTGCAGCTGATCGCCACCATCGCCGAGCAGACGAACCTGCTCGCGCTGAACGCGACCATCGAGGCGGCCCGGGCCGGCGAGACCGGCAAGGGCTTCGCGGTGGTCGCCGGCGAGGTCAAGGAACTGGCCCAGGAGACCGCCCGGGCGACCGAGGACGTCACCTCGCGGGTCGCCGCGATCGAGGCCAACACGGCCCGCGCGGTCACCGCGATCGACGCCATCTCGGCCCGGATCGCGCAGGTCAACGACTATCAGACGGCGATCGCGGCGGCGGTCGAGGAGCAGGCCGCGACGACCGCCGAGATGGCCCGCAACATCTCCGAGGCGGCCGGTGGCAGCCGGGACATCGCCGACGGCATCGGTACGGTCAACGGCGCGATGCGCAGCACCAGGGACTCGGTGGCGGTGTCGCACCGGGCGGCCGACGAACTGACGGCCACCGCGCAGCGGCTGACCGGTCTGGTCGGGCGCTTCACGGTCTGAGGCGGTCGGTAGTCTGGGGCGGTGACTGTTCGCGTACGTTTCGCACCCTCACCGACCGGCATGTTCCACGTCGGCGGCGCCCGATCGGCCCTGCAGAACTGGATCTACGCCCAGCAGCACGGCGGTGTCTTCGTGCTCCGGATCGAGGACACCGACGCGGCCCGCAACCGGCCCGAGTGGACCGAGGGCATCATCTCGGCGCTCGACTGGATCGGGATCGAGCGGGGGACGTACGAGGGGCCCTACTTCCAGTCCTCCTACGCGGCCGACCACACCGCCGCCGCGACCCGGCTCTACGGCGAGGGCAAGGCCTACTACTGCGACTGCACCCGTGACGACGTGGTGGCCCGCTCGGGCAACAAGCACACCGGCTACGACGGCTTCTGCCGCGACCGGGCGCTGGGGCCGGGCGAGGGCCGGGCGCTGCGCTTCCGCACGCCCGACGAGGGCGAGACCGTGGTGGAGGACCTGGTCCGCGGCAAGCCCACCTTCGAGAACCGGCTGATCGAGGACTTCGTCATCGCCCGCAGCGACGGTTCGGCGGTGTTCCTGCTGGCCAACGTGGTCGACGACCTGAGCATGGGGATCACCCACGTGTTCCGGGCCGAGGAGCACCTGCCCAACACGCCGAAACAGCAGCTGCTGTGGGAGGCGCTGGGCCACACCCCGCCGGTGTGGGGCCACGTGCCGGTGATCGTGAACGAGAAGCGGCAGAAGCTGTCGAAACGGCGTGACAAGGTCGCCCTGGAGTCGTACCGGGACGAGGGCTACCTGGCCGCCGCCATGCGCAACTACCTGATGCTGCTCGGCTGGTCCCCGTCCGGCGACCGGGAGATCGTCCCGTGGTCGGTGGTCGAGGCGGAGTACCGGATCGACGAGGTCAACCACGCGCCGGCGTTCTTCGACGTCAAGAAGCTGCGGGCGTTCAACGGCGAGTACATCCGGGCGCTCACCCCGAGCGAGTTCACCCAGGTCTGCGCCCCGTGGCTGACCGGCACCGAGACGATCGCCGCCCCGCCGTGGGAGCCGGCGAAATTCGACGCCGAGCTGTTCAGCACGATCGCCCCGCTCGCGCAGACCCGGATCGCGGTGCTGTCGGAGATCGTGGAAAATGTCGACTTCCTCTTCCTGGACGAGCCGGTGCAGGACGAGGCGTCCTGGGCGAAGGCGATGAAGGACGGCGCCGCGGAGATCCTCGACGACACTGCGGCCGCCTTCGGCGCCCTCGCCGACTGGTCGGCCGAGACTCTGAAGGCGACGCTCGAGCAGGTCGGTGAGGCGCGAGGTCTCAAATTGGGAAAGACCCAGGCGCCGGTACGGGTGGCGGTGACCGGCCGCACCATCGGGCTGCCGCTCTTCGAGTCGATCGAACTGCTCGGCAAGGAGCGCACGCTCGCGCGTATTTCCGCTGCTAGGGCGCGCCTCTGACGCATCTACCGCATCCGACGAGCGGCGCGCCAGAGCCGGTCGTCGGATCCGGTGATGCTCTCCGTCACCAGGGTGACCACCGGCCCCGCCTGTTGCGGAGTGTGGGTACTATTCGGCGGCTGATCAACGGCCGTTCCCGTCTCCGCGGTCATCCCCACATGGCTCCAATTCACCCTGCCTCGAGATGCGGGCAGGGCGGTGCCCAGGGAGGCTGGAGACCTGGGCCGTGTTCCCGGTTCCACCGCCGGGCACGAGCAGCAGGTCGAGTGGGCCATGTCCATCCACGGGCGGGGAGGTCGGATGGTGCGGGGGGCGATCACGAGGCTGGTGTCGACGGCTGCGGCAGCAGTTGTGGCATTGGCTCTGACGATGGGGGCGGGGCCGGCAGCGGCACAGGCCGCGCCCAAGGCACCACAACCGGATGCGATACAACTGGTCGGCAACGGCATCGAGGAGACGGTCCTGGTCCGGCAGGACGAGCGGCCGCGACTGTTCCAGATGCTGACCAGCGAGGTGGACTGGCTGGCGTCGGCCCCGTCGTCGAGCTCGGCGCCGAAATCGGCGCAGCTGGGCCCGAAATACACGCTGACGCTGCTGGTCAAGAACGCGCCGAGCCAGCTCTTCCACCTGTACCCGCTGGCCCAGGGTGGCCCGCGGGCACACCGGCCGGCGAAGCAGCCGTCCGGTAAGAAGGCGGAGGCCTGGTTCTACGGTCGGCTCTCGATGCCGGAGTCGCTGCGGCTCGGCGGCGCGCCGCTGGAGGCCAAGCCGGACCTGGTGCACGGCGGCATCGGTGGCGGTGTCGGCACCGATCTGGCCGTGGAACGGGCCGACCCGTTCGAGGAGGTGAGCCAGGCGATGACCGAGTTCCGCCGGCTGTTCCTGCTCAACGGGGCGGTGCTGCTGGTCATCCTGACCGGGCTGGCCGGGATGGCGTTCCTCATCCGCCGGCGCGTCTGACATCCTCCGGTTGTTCCGTTTTCACACGGGGCGCCGCTGAGTTCTCGATCATGCCGATCAGGTCTTCCAGATCGGCGTCGAACTCGGCGGCGCCCTCGAGCATTTCCGGGGTTGATCCGGGCAGCCCGCCGGTGACCTCGCCGGTCGTGTAACCGAGCAGGAACGCGCAGATCAGCCGGGCCTGCCGGGGCACTTCGGTAGCCGGCACCCCGGCGTCGGCCAGGATGCCCTGGAGCGCGGCGGCCAGCCAGGACGCCGACGGCCCGGCCGCCGAGCGGTTCAGCAGCAGTGGGAAGGCGCTCGGGTGGGCCCGGGCCAGCGCCCGGACGGCCCGGCCCAGCGCGGACAGGCGGTGCCGCCAGTCCAGATCCGCCGGGTCCCGCCCGACATGACTGCCGAGTTCCAGGTGCAGCAGGTCGACCAGGCCGTCCAGAAGGGCGTCCTTGCCTCCGACGTACGGGTAGAGCGCCATCGAGGTGAGCCCGACGCGTTCCGCCACCGCCCGCATCGACATCGCTGCCAGCCCGCGTTCGTCCACCAGGGCCAGCGCCTGATCCAGGATCTGCCGTCTCTTGTCGTCCACCACGCCAACCTGACCAGTCCGGCCGCCGCATAGCCCGGAAACGCGCCCGTCACTCACCCGTACGGGGCAGGCTCTAACACCAGCGGCCGGGTGGGCGGCCGCGGCCGGCGGCCCGGCGCCTCGGGCGGACCGCGCCGTGCAGGTGCGCGCCGGCCCAGCCGCGCAGCTCGGTGCGGCATCCGACCCGGCCGGTGCCCGGGTCCACGATCAGCTCCTCGTCGGCCGGCGACACTGCCGGCGAGTCGTCGAGGGCGGGATCCCTGTCGGAGCACGCGAACGCGTCGTCCCGTTCCATCATCTCGCCTCCTCGATCCGTGCGCTGGGCGCCGGCTCCCCCGGCACCGACCTTTCATCGGCCCTTTCATCGGCACAGCCGCGTCTGGTGTTAACCCTGCGGCCGGAGCGCCGTCCGACACGATGCCAGGTCACCGACCGAAATCGCGGGAGAGGCGCACCGCTACGCCGGTCAAATGTCATAAAAACTCCTAAAAACCGCATCCGCCGTGTTTCCGACATATGTCACCCATACCGAGGCAACCGGGCGGCTCGGGCTCCGGCGTGCAACCCTGTGCGCGTGGCAGACACCGACACCGGCACATCGGCCGGGGGCAGGCCGGAGACCCCGGCGAAACCCCTGGCCCCGGGCACCCTGCGCCGCATCGAGCGGCAGGCCGGCACGCTGGCCAGCGCGGCGGTGGCACGCATGGATGAGACGCTCCCCTGGTTCCGGGCGCTCCCGGCCGACCAGCGCTCCTGGGTGATGCTCGTCGCACAGGCCGGCGTTCGATCTCTGGTCGAGTGGCTGCGCTCCGGCGGGACGGTCGCGGCCAGCACCGAGATCTCCGACGAGGTGTTCGCCGCCGCGCCGCGCGCGCTGGCCCGGGTGATCACGCTCACCCACACCGTCGAGATGATCAAGGTGACCGTCGACGTGGCCGAGGCCGAGGTGCCCGGCTTCGCCGAGTCCGGCGAGCAGGAGGCCCTGATCCAGGCCATCCTGCGGTTCTCCCGGGAGATCGCGTTCTCGGCCGCGCGGGTCTACGCGCGGGCCGCCGAGTCCCGCGGCGCCTGGGACGCCCGCCTCCAGGCCCTGCTCGTCGACGCCCTGCTGCGCGGTGACTCGTCCGACGTGCTGGCCAGCCGGGCGGCTGCGCTGGGCTGGGCCGACGCGCCGCCGGTGGCGGTGGTGGTGGGGCGCTCCCCGGGTGGCGACATCACCCCGGTGCTGCACGCCGTCTACCGGGCGGCCCGGCGGGCCCGGCTGGAGGTGATCGCCGGAGTGCACGGCGACCGTCTCGTCGTGGTGGTCGGCGGCGCCACCGATCCGGTCACCGCCGCGTCCGCGCTGGCCGGCGGCTTCGGCGAAGGCCCGGTGGTGGTCGGGCCGGCGGTGCCCTCACTGGACCAGGCCACCGAGTCGGCGCGGGCCGCGCTCGCCGGGTTCCGGGCGGCCCCCGCCTGGCCCGGGGCGCCCTCCCCGGTGGCCGCCGACGATCTGCTGCCCGAGCGGGTGCTCTCCGGCGACATGGACGCCCGGCGCAAGCTGCGACACGACGTCTTCGGGGCGCTGACCCGGGCCGGCAGCGGGCTGCTGGAGACCCTTGACGCGTTCTTCGCCTCGGGGAGCGTGCTGGAGAGCGCGGCCCGGGAGCTCTACGTGCATCCGAACACGGTGCGTTACCGATTGCGGCGGGTCGCCGAGGTCGCCGGCCTGTCACCGCTGGACGGCCGGGACGCCTTCACCCTGCGGATGGCCCTCACCATCGGCCGTCTGGACCCCGCAACGTGACCGGGATCTCTCACCATTCGACACGTTCACCGGAGGTATGAATGTGGTTGAAGTGACCCAAGAACACCTCTGTTTTGTAGGAACCCTACAACCCACGTCGTAGGGTTTGGTCGCGCCCGGCTACCCCGGAATGCCGCCGGATCCGGAAGAGTCGAGGACGTGCTCGCCGTACTCTCGCCCGGCCAGGGTTCCCAGAAGCCCGGCTTCCTCACCCCCTGGCTCGACCTCCCCGGCGCCGAGGCCCGTCTGACCGAGTGGTCCGCCCTCGCCGGCGTCGACCTGCTGCACCTCGGCACCCGCGCCGACGCCGAGGAGATCAAGGACACCGCCCGGACCCAGCCGCTGCTGGTCGCCGCCGCCCTGCTGGCCGGTGAGCAGCTGCCGCTGGAGCGGGTCGCGGTGATCGCCGGGCACAGTGTCGGCGAGCTGGGCGCCACCGCCCTCGCCGGTGTGCTGACCCCGGCCGACGCCGTCACCCTGGCCGGCGTCCGCGGCCGGGAGATGGCCGCCGCCTGCGCCCTCGAGCCGACCGGCATGAGCGCCGTCCTCGGCGGCGACCCGGACGAGGTGGTCGCCACCATCGAGAAGCACGGGCTGTTCCCGGCCAACCGCAACGGCGCCGGCCAGATCGTCGCCGCCGGCGCGCTGCCCGCCCTCGCCGAGTTCGCGGCCGCGCCGCCGGCGAAGGCCCGGGTGATCGCGCTCGCGGTGGCCGGCGCGTTCCACACCCCGTTCATGGCGCCCGCCGAGACCGCGCTGGCCGCCGTCGCCGAGGGTGTCACCGTGCAGGACCCGGCCCGGACCCTGCTGTCGAACCTGGACGGCGCCGCCGTCACGGCCGGCCCCGAGATGCTGCGCCGCCTGGTCCGCCAGGTCACCGCCCCGGTCCGCTGGGACCTGTGCATGCGGACCCTGAAAGACCTCGGTGTCACCGGCGTCATCGAACTTCCGCCCGCCGGCACCCTCGCCGGCCTGGTCAAGCGAGAGCTCAAGGGCGACGGCGCCCCCGAGATCGTCACGCTCAACACCCCGGACGACCTGCCGGCCGCCCTCGATCTGATCGCCCGCACCGAAGGAGACGCACGATGACCGCGGGTTCCCGCATCCTCGCGATGGGCCACTACCAGCCGTCGCGGGTGATCACGAACGACGACCTGGCCAGCACACTGGACACCAACGACGTCTGGATCCGGGACCGGGTCGGCATCGCCGAGCGGCGGGTCGCCGACGGTGAATCGGTCGCCGACATGGCCACCTTCGCGGCCGAGAAGGCGCTGGCCGCCTCCGGGCTCACCGCGGCCGACATCGACCTCGTCATCGTCGCGACCTGCTCGGCGATCGACCGCTGCCCCAACGTGGCGACCCGCGTCGCCGACCGGCTCGGCATCAACGCCCCGGGCGCGTTCGACGTCAACACGGCCTGCTCCGGGTTCTCCTACGCGCTCGCCACCGGCGACCACGCGATCCGGGCCGGAGCCTCCCGTAACGCACTGGTGATCGGCGCGGAGAAGCTTTCCGACATCACGGACTGGTCCGACCGTACGACTGCCGTGCTCTTCGGCGACGGGGCCGGAGCCGCGGTCCTCTCCGCGGTGCCGGACGGTGAACCCGCCGGGATCGGTCCCGTCGTCTGGGGTTCCACTCCGGAGAAGGGCGAAGCCCTGAAGATCGCCGGCTGGCAGCCCTACATCAAGCAGAACGGACAGGCGGTCTTCCGCTGGGCCACCACCGCCCTCGCGCCGTTCGCGATCGAGGTCTGCGAGAAGGCCGGGATCGCCCCGTCCGAACTGGCCGCCTTCGTCCCGCACCAGGCCAACACCCGGATCATCGACGGCATCGTCAAGCGGCTCGGCCTGAGCCCGGACGCGATCGTCGCCAAGGACCTCGTCGAGTCGGGCAACACGTCCGCCGCGAGTGTCCCGCTGGCCCTGTCCAAGCTGATCGAGCGTGGCGAGCTGCCCTCCGGGGCGCCCGTCCTGCTCTTCGGCTTCGGCGGCGGCCTCACCTACGCCGGCCAGGTCGTCCGCTGTCCTTAGGACATCGGTTACCTGACCGACGCCAGCAACATTTATTCAGGACGCTGGAGACGTAACCGGCTCACCTACAGCGGAGCGAAACTCCGGGTAGGTCCTGAACAAATGTCGACCGCACCATCGAGAGGAAAGATTCCCACAATGGCAACTCGCACAGAGATCACCTCCGGCCTCGCCGAGATCCTCGAGGAGGTCGCCGGGGTGAACCCGGACGACGTCGCCGAGGAGAAGTCCTTCACCGACGACCTGGACGTCGACTCGCTGTCGATGGTCGAGGTCGTGGTGGCCGCCGAGGAGAAGTTCGGCGTCAAGATCCCGGACAACGAGGTGCAGAACCTCAAGACCGTCGGCGACGCCGTCAACTACATCGAGGCGAACCACTGACATGAGCAACGTAGACGTCGTCGTCACCGGGCTCGGCGCGACGACCCCGCTGGGCGGGGACGTCGCGTCCACCTGGGACGCCATGCTCGCCGGCCGCTCCGGGGTGGGTCACCTCACCCAGGAGTGGGCCGGTTCCCTCCCGGTGCGGATCGCCGCGCAGCTCGCCGTCGAACCCTCCGAGGTCATCGAGCGGGTCCGGCTGCGCCGGATGGACCGTTCCGAGGCCATGGCCGTGATCGCGGCCAAGGAGGCGTGGGCCGACGCCGGTCTCGCCGACTCGGGAGTCGACCAGGAGCGTCTCGCCGTCAGCTTCGGCAGCGGCATAGGGGGCGCGATCACCCTCCTCGACCAGGACGACATCCTGGAGCAGTCCGGCCCGCGGCGGGTCAGCCCGCACACCGTGCCGATGCTCATGCCGAACGGGCCGGCCGCGTACATCGGCCTCGAACTCCAGGCCAAGGCCGGAGTCCGGGCGATGGCCAGCGCCTGCGCCACCGGTGCCGAGGCGGTCGCGCTCGGTCTCGACCTGATCCGGCTCGGCCGGGCCGACGTGGTCGTGGCCGGCAGCACCGAGGCCGTCATCCACCCCCTGCCGGTCGCCGGATTCGCCTCGATGCGGGCCATGTCGACCCGCAACGACGATCCGGAACGCGCCTCCCGCCCGTGGGACAAGAACCGGGACGGTTTCGTCCTCGGCGAGGGCGCCGGCGCGCTGATCCTGGAACGGGCCGACCACGCGGTCGCCCGGGGCGCCCGGATCTACGCGCGTCTCGCCGGCGCGGGCATCACCTCGGACGGGTACGACATCGTCCAGCCCGACCCGGAGTGCCGTGGCGGCATCCGTGCCATGCGGATGGCGATCGAGGACGCCGGCCTGACCGGCGCCGACATCCACCACGTGAACGCCCACGCCACGTCGACCCCGGTCGGCGACATGGGCGAGATCAAGGGAATCCGGGCCGCCATCGGCAGCCACCCGATCCTGACGTCGACCAAGTCGATGACCGGCCACCTGCTCGGCGCGGCCGGCGCGCTCGAGTCGATCGCCGCGATCCTGGCCCTCCGGGACGGCATCATCCCTCCGACCATCAACCTCGACGACCCCGACGAGCGCCTCGACCTGGAGGTGGCGGCCCACAAGGCGCGGACCGCCGACATCCAGGCGGCGATGAACAACTCGTTCGGCTTCGGCGGCCACAACGTCGCCCTCGTCTTCACCCGCGCCTGATCCCCCTGCCGTGAGCCGATACTCCTCGGGTGTCGATCCGACCCCGGTCGGGCAACACGACCCCGAGGAGCGGCTCCGGGCCCTACTCGACCGCGGAACCATGCGGCCGCTGGCCACCGCTCTCACGGCCCGCGGCCGTGTCGACGGCGCCCCGGTCGTCGCCTTCGCCGGTTCGGGCGGCGCTCCCGATGCGCACAACATCGTCACGGCCGTCGACACCGCGGTCCGCGAACGGGTTCCGGTCATCGGGCTCTGGCAGTGTGCCGGGCCGCCGCTCGCCGACGGGCTGTCCGCCCTGGACGCGGCCGGCCAGGTGTTCGCCGCCGTGGTCCGGGCCTCCGGCCGGGTGCCGCAGATCTCGGTGCTCCTCGGCCAGGCCACCGGCGCCGCGGCCTACGTCCTGCCACTCACCGACGTGATCATCCATTCCCCCGGCCGCCTCCCACCCGGCACCGAGCCGGACCACACCACCGCACCCGAAACCACGCCGGACCGCACCACCGCACCCGGCACCGAGCCGGACCGCACCACCGCACCCGAAACCGAGGCGGACCGCACCACGTCGCCCGGCGCCGGGCGGCCGGGCCTCGTCGCTCCGGATTCCGACAGCGCCCTCGCCGAAGCCCGCCGGATCGCGCTGCTCCTCGGCAGTCAGGGCCGCGTCTCCCCCGACGACGTCGCTCCCGGCGGCACCACAGGCGTCCCGTTGCACACCTTGGTGCCGGCCGGAACCGACCGCGCCTACGACGCCCGCCCACTGGTCCGGGCCATCCTCGACGCCCCCGGCACGGAACTCCACGCCGACCGGGCCACCAACATGATCACCACGCTGGGCCGCCTCGCCGGCCGGACGGTAGGTGTCGTAGCAACCAACCCGCTGCGGCTCGGCGGTTGCCTCGACCCGTCCGGCGCCGAAAAGGCCGCCCGTTTTATCCGAATGTGCAACGCCCTCGGAGTCCCGCTAATCATCCTGGCCGACTCCCCCGGCCTCCTGCCCGGCCCCGAACCCGACGACGCACCCCACCGGGGCGCCAAACTGCTGCACGCCTTCGCGGAAGCCGTGGTGCCCCGCGTCACAGTGATCACCCGGCGCGTCTACGGCGGCGCCTACCTGGCGATGAACTCCCGCTCTCTGGGCGCCACCGCCGTCCTGGCCTGGCCGTCCACGACGATCGCGGTAACCGGCCCGAAAACCGCCGTGAACCTCCACCACCGCCGGACCCTGGCCGCCGTCCCACCCGCCGAACGCGAACCGCTACGGGCCCGCCTGCTCGCCCAGGAACTCGACCTGACCAGCGCGGCCCGAGCCGTCGAACTCGGCCTGGTCGACGAGATCATCCAGCCCGAACAAACCCGACGGCGCATCGCCGAAACCCTCGCCGCGACCCCGGCCGGCCGCGGAAACCACACAAACATCCCCTTATAAGCAAATATTTCGGTACGGCCACACCGCCCACAAACCACACCACCCCGAACCGGGCCTACCCCGCAACGCAGGCGACCCGCCCGGTCCCCAACGCGCCCGCCGGGCATATGCGCCCGTCCCGCTCAAACCTCCGCGCCGCCGGCGTTCCCTCCGCGCTCGAGCACGTCCGTCAGGCGTTCACGTCCGCCCAGCTCAGGGCTCCGCGCCCCGCCCGGGCTCCAACGCACCCGCCGGATGTCTCTCCGGTCAACGAAGCCCTCCGGCCCCCAAGGATTCGGTCCGGCACGCCTCGACCGCTCCCGCACCGACCTCGCGGATCTTGCATGACTATTCACGCTCGCGCCGATCTTGCAGCTCTTTCCGCGCCCCAACAGGAAGAAGGCTGCAAGGTCTCCCCGGCGCAGTGGACCTTGCACGACAAACCACACCCAGACATGAAGAACCCTGCAAGATCGCCTCAAGGGTGCATATTCCTGCAAGATCCTCGAAGGAGCGCGCCGGGCCTGCGGTCGGATCGGCCGCGCAGCGGGCCAGGAAGCGGAACGGACAGCGGGACAGGAAGCGGAACGGGCGGCGGGACGGGCGCATATGCCCGGCGGGCGCGCTAGGGACTTGGCGGGTCGCCTGCGTTGCGGGGTAGGCCCGGTTCGGGGTGGTGTGGTTGGGGGGCGGTCATGCGTACCGCCGAGGTTATTTCGCGCATGCGCTCCGGGGCAGCTTGCCGACCGCGATGGGTGACCGGCCGGGGGCCTTCGCCTTTCCCGCGATGACGGCCGCGAGTGCGGTGAGTGACAGCTTGCTGGACGAGTAGGTGGCGACCAGGGTCGGTGTCGCCGCCTGGGCGAGGAGGCCGGGTGAGTCCATCATCACCGTGATGGCTGCCGCGTCGTCGAGGTCGACGCGCTGGTCTCCGTAGCCGACCAGGCGGATGACCGAGCCGCCCGAGCTCTGGACCTGCACACCAGCCTCCTGGAGGGCCTTGACCAGGTTGACCCGGGCCACCTCGCGGTTGGCGGGCGCGGTGACCGAGACCGGGCCGGTGGCGAGCGGGCCGGCGCACGGGCCGCGGAGGACGGTCACGGCGGCGGCGTCGAGGGCCGTCACAGCCTGTTGGTTGGCGGGGGAGCCGATCACGGAGAGTTCCGGCTGTGGGGTCTGCGCGGTGCGGAACTTGAGGGTGAGGATTCGGGTGACGGCTTCGGTGAGGCGTTCGCGTTTGAGGGTGCCGTCCTTGAGGCCGGCCAGGATGCCGTCGCGGGCGCCGCCGATGTCCGGGGGCATGAGCAGCATGTCGTTGCCGGCGTTGAGGGCGCGGACGGCGGCCTCTCCGGCGGGCCATTTCTTGGCGGGGGCCATGTTCATGGCGTCGGTGACGGCGACGCCGGTGAACTTGAGCCGGCCCCGCAGCTCGTCGGTCATGATCTTGTGGGAGAAGGTGGCGGCCACGCCCTTGTCGACCGATTGCAGGTTGAGGTGGCCGGACATGACCACTCCGGCGCCCGCGGTGATGCCGGCGCTGAACGGTGGCAGGTCCTGCTGCTCCCAGCGTTTGCGGTCCTGGCCGATCAGCGGCAGCTCGTCGTGGCTGTCTGCGGTGGTGTGGCCGTGGCCGGGGAAGTGCTTGAGGGCGGCGGCGACACCCGACGACTGCAGACCGCGGACGGCGGCGGCGACCTGGTCGGCGTTGGCTTTCGGGTCGCTGCCGAAGGAGCGGGAGCCGATCACCCCGCCGCCGGTGGTGTTGAGGGTGTCTGCGACCGGCGCGAAGTCGACGGTGACGCCCATCGCGGCGATCTCCTGGCCGGCCGCGCGCCAGGCCGCCTCGGTCAGGTCGGGGCGGCGGGCGGCGCCGAACGCCATGGCGGCCGGGAGGATCGTCACACCGTCGGTGACCCGGGTCACCGTGCCGTACTCCTGGTCCATGCCGATCATCAGCGGCGCGGAGGCGGGCAGTTTCCGGGCGGCGTCCTGGAGGCCGGCGGTGAGAGCGCGGACCTGCTTCGGGTTCTCCACGTTGGTGGTGGGGTTGGTCTTGCTGGTCGGGTCGTCGACCGTGAACCCGACCAGGATCAGGCCGCCGAGACGGTACTTGGCGATCAGTTCGGCCGGTGTGTTCACGCCGCCGAGGCCCTGGTTGGCGCGGGCGTTGTCGGCGTCGACGTCGGTGGCCGAGCTGCCGTAGGCATACGGCATCAGGACCTGGCCGGCCAGATCCTCGTCGCTGAGCCGGGCCACGATCTCGGCGGCCCGCGCGGCGGGGTCACCGACGGGGGTCGCCGAGGCGCTCTCCGGCGCCGGCGAGGCGGGACGCGGCGCGGTGGCGGCCGGCGGGGCTGCCGCGGGTTCCGGTTCGTCGCCGCACGCCCCCAGACCCAGCAGCAGGGGTACGACCAGAGCACGCGCCAGATTTCTCACGATCGCCATCGAACCAGTTCACGCCAAACGTCGCCACTTCGCACCGCCACCACGTTTTGGGCATGCTTGTGGGGGATTTGCCCCGTCGCCAGGTGGGGCAGGTCAGCCGACCCTGGTGAGCAGCGTCACCGGGGCGCCGTCGCCGGCGTACCGGTACGGCTCCAGCTCCACGTCCCAGGCGGTGCCGAGCGCCTTCTCCAGCGCATGCGACAGCGCCTCGGGCGCACGGACCGAGGACATGATGGCGCGCAGCCGGTCCTCACCGATCTGGATGTCGCCCGAAGCGCCCATGACCCCGTGGAACAGCCCTCGGCCGGGAACGTGCATGAAACGTTCCCCGTCGACCCCTGGGCTGGGTTCCTCGGTTACCTCGAATCGGATCATGGGCCACTGTCGCAGGGCAGCAGCCAGCTCGGCGCCAGTGCCGGCCCGACCGGTCCAGCTGCACTCGGCTCGGCGCATGCTCGGATCGACCGGTTGCACGGTCCATTGCAGGTTGACCGGCGCGGTCAGGACGCGCGCGATCGCCCACTCGACATGCTGGCACACGGCGAGTGGGGTCGAGTGGACGTATACGACGCCACACGTTGGCACGGTGACCTCCCGGAGACCGAGGTGCGTCTTCCCCTACGACCTCGACCGCGGTTGATCGTGTCCCATGATGCCGGTTGGTACGGATGGTGCGCCAGAGAATCCGCAACATCGACTATGGGAGCCGCCGTAGTGGCATACCCTGCCCAACGGCCTTACCTGCTCTGACGGTATGGTCGAGGGGCCGTCGTGTAGAGTTGCCACGGCCTTTTTTCTTTCTGCCCCAAGCTTTCCTTCAAGGAGTACCGCCGTGGCGAGCAACACTTCAAAGACCGCCCGCGCATCAGTCCGCGCCGGCCAGGGCAGCGGTGGCGCCCTCAGCGTGCTCGGTGAGTACAAGTACGTGATCCCGCTCGCCGACGGCCGCTTCGCCTACGTGCGCAACCTGACCAACGGCAAGACCGCGCACCTCAAGACCGACTCGGACGCCTTCGTCGAGGAGATCCGCGTGCTGACCGGTGCCGGTCACGGCGCCAAGATCCGCGCCGAGCTGGTCACCCTGCACGAGAAGAACCCGGAGCACGGCTGGGCCGCCACCGAGAAGCGTCTCGTCGACGCCGGCGTGTTCGAGGGCTGAGTCCCCGCACCACGCGAAAGCGCCTCCCGGTTTCGACCGGGAGGCGCTTTTTCGCATGATCAGTGGATCAAGGCAGCGTGATCGGTGGGTCAGGCAGCGTGATCGGTGGGTCAGGGCAGGAACTCGACCCAGCCGCTGTCCAGGTCGTAGACGGCCCCGGCCACCTTGATCCGGCCGGCCTCGATCTCCGCGGCCAGCTCGGGCACGTCCCGGAGCCGGTCCACGGTGCGGCTCACGTGCTCGCGGACCGCCCGCTCGTCGGTGTCGTCGCCCTCCAGCCCGACCGCCTGGACCGCCGGGGCCAGCTCGTCGACCAGGTAGCCGACGTAGCCCACGTCACCGCCCGGGGTGGCGCCGGCCCGCAGCGCCTCGACCGTGGCGTGCACGGCGCCGCAGCGCTTGTGCCCGACCACGAGCACGAGCGAGACGCCCAGCTCGGCCACCGCGAAGTTGATCGAGCCGATCAGCGAGCGGTCGAGCACGTGCGCGCCGGAGCGGGCGACGCAGATCGAGCCGAAGGTCTGGTCGAAGATCGCTTCCAGGGGGACCCGCGAGTCGATGCAGCCGAGCACCAGCGAGTGCGGCTTCTGCCCGTTCGCGGTGGCGGCGGCACGTGCGACGTCGTGGCCGTAGCGGGGACGTCCGTAGACAAAACGCTTGTTACCGGCGATGAGTTCGCTCATGGCTGCGGAGGACGTGCTGACCTGGGCGTCACGAGTTGCCGTCATGTTAGCGATTTTCGTCGGCCCGGATCCCGGGTGAAGTGTTTGCGAGGTAACTCACTGTCCTGACAGGGCCGTCGCCTCAGGGCGAAAGTCCTCCCGAAACATGCTGGTAATACTCGGGATCACGAGTGATGCTTATTACCCGCGGGTACTGCGGGGACCGTGACCATCACGGAGGTACCCATGTTCACTCTCGCCGACGGCGTACGGCTGCACGTCTCCGTGTCCGGCCCCATCGACGCGCCGGTCACCGTGGTGCTCTCGCACGGGTGGTGCCAGGACCGGCGTACCTGGCGGCAGCAGATCGCCGCGCTCGGCGAGATGGGGCACAAGGCGCCGCGGGTGATCGCGTACGACACCCGGGGCCACGGCCGGTCCAGCGCCACCCACCTGCGCTCGGCCACCCTGGCCCAGCTCGGCGACGACATGGCCGAGGTGATCCGCCGGTACGCTCCGGCCGGCCCGGTGGTGCTGGCCGGCCACTCGATGGGCGGCATGACGATCATGGAGTACGCGCACCGCCACCCCGCCGAGTTCGCCGACCGGGTGAAGGGCCTGCTGCTGGTCTCGACCACGGCCGAGGGCCACACCCACACCCGGTACGGCCTGCCCGACCAGCTGGCGGCCCTGATGCGGGCCGGCGAGACCCTCGGCGCGGGCCTGCTCGCCCGGTCCGGGGCCTGGCGCCCGCACCGGGTGATGCTGCCCGCTCTGCGCCCGGCGCTGCGCTGGCTGCTGTTCGGCGACGAGTGCGCCGACGAGGCGATGATGCTGACCATGGGCGGGCTGGGCCGGGCCCCGTTGCGCTCGATCGGCGGCTTCCGCGAGTCGATCGGCGCCCAGCTGCGCCTGGACACGCTGGCCGGGCTGGGCATGCCGGCCGCCGTGCTGGTCGGCTCCCGGGACCGGCTGACCCCGCCGGCCTGCGCCGAGTCGATCGCCGCGGCCCTGCCCGGGGCCGAGCTGACGGTGGTGCCGGGCGCCGGGCACATGCTGCCGCTGGAGAAGCCGGCCGAGGTGTCGGCGGCACTGGTCACGCTGGTGCGCCGGGCGGCCCGGCAGGCGAAGCGGGATCGCCGGCCGACCATCGGACACCCCCGCTGCCGCAAGGCCGCGTAGTTCGTTTTCCACGGAAATGCACACCTCGCAGTGATTCGGCGACGATCCTGGGAAGTTCGAACTTCTGCGTGACCGCCGGGCTCGTTCGACGCGGGCGCACGGGCAGGAGTAAGTTCGATTGCCCCCTTCGCGCGAGCGCGTCCGCGCGTGTGGTGGTGCGCCACGAGAGGGAGAACAGCGGACTTGAGCGACACCACCGTCCTGGAGCAGGAGATCGCGGTCGAGCAGGAGCACGTGGACCGGGTCTACGCCCGTCTCACGGAGCTGCGCCGGGACGCCTCACGGGCCGAGAAGGAGGGCTATCAGCTCGCCGGCGTCGGCACGTTCGGGGCGCTCGTGGAGCGGGACGCGATGGTCTTCCATCAGGCCCGCCGCCGGCACGCCCTGGACGCCGAGCACGAGGGCCTGGTCTTCGGCCGCCTCGACCTGAAGACCGGGGCCACCCACTACGTCGGCCGGATGGGCATCCGCGACGACAACGCGAGACCGCTGGTCGTGGACTGGCGGGCGCCGGCCGCGGCGGCGTTCTACCGGGCCACCCCGGCCGATCCGCTCGGCGTGGTCCGCCGCCGGATGATCCAGTCGGCCCGGGAGCGGGTCACCGGCATCGAGGACGACCTGCTCGACCCGGACTCGGCGCCGGACGGCATGCGGGTGGTCGGCGACGGCGCCCTGCTGGCCAGCCTGGCCAAGGCGACCGGCCGCGGGATGCGCGACATCGTGGCGACCATCCAGCGCGAGCAGGACGACGCGATCCGCTCCCCCGCCTCCGGCGTGACGATCGTCACCGGCGGTCCGGGCACCGGCAAGACCGCGGTGGCTCTGCACCGGGCGGCGTACCTGCTCTACTCCGACCGCAGCCGGTTCGCCGGCGGCGGCATCCTGGTGGTCGGCCCGTCCGGTGTCTTCGTCGACTACATCGCGACGGTCCTGCCGTCGCTCGGCGAGGAGACCGCCACGCTGCGGTCGCTGGGCACGCTGGTGCCCGGCTGGGACGCGACCCGGGTCGACCCGGGCGACGTGGCCTCGATCAAGGGCTCGCTGCGGATGCGCCGGGTGCTGGAGCGGGCCTCGCACGACGCGGTGCCGGGCGGGCCCACCGAGCTGAAGCTGCTCTACCGGGGCACGCTGCTGCGGCTGGACGCGAACGACCTGGACCGGATCCGGCGGTCGGCGCTGCAGCGCGGGGCGCGCCGCAACGAGGTCCGTGGGCACGGTTTCGACCGCGTCTTCGACGCGTTGTGGGCACAGGCACGCGACGCGAAGGTACGGCTGCCGGAGAAGCGCGAGTTCGAGTCGGAGCTGGCCGACCGCACCGACTTCCGGGAGTTCCTCAAGGCGTGGTGGCCGCGGTTCACGCCGATGCGGGTGCTGCGCTGGCTGGCCGACCCGCGCCGCCTCCGGGCGTATGCGAACGGGGTGCTGTCCCGCGACGAGATCGCCACGTTGCAGGGCTCGTTCGACGCGCTCGCCGAGCACGGGCCGACGATCGCCGACGTGGCGCTGCTGGACGAGCTGGACGAGATCATGGGCCGTCCCCGGCAGCCGCAGCGCAAGACGAAGAACCCGTTCCACGTGCGCGACGGGATCCAGGAGGTCAGCACCTACGCCGACCGGCAGGCGGCGGCCCGCGCCCAGCAGGTGCAGCGGGAGGAGGACTACCGGGAGTACGCGCACGTCGTCGTGGACGAGTCGCAGGACGTGTCGCCGATGCAGTGGCGGATGATCGGGCGGCGCGGCTCCTACGCCTCGTGGACGATCGTCGGCGACCCGGCGCAGACCGCGTGGTCGGGTGACCCGGCCGAGCTGGACCGGGCGCGTGACCGGGCCCTGGGCAGCCGCAAGCGCAACAGCTACGCGCTCACCACGAACTACCGGAACTCGTCGGAGATCTTCGAGGTGGCGGCGCGGGTCATCCGTACGATCATGCCCGATCTGCCGTTGCCCTCAGCGGTGCGCAGCACCGGCGTCGCGCCGGCCGACGTCGTCTCCACCGTCCCCGGCCTGCCGGAAGCAGTCCGCGAGCTGGCCGAGAAGCAGCTCGCCGAGGTGGACGGGACGATCGGCGTGATCATGCCGGTGCCGCGGCGCGACGAGGTGGCCGGCTGGGTGGCCGGGCTGCCGGAGCGGGTGCAGGTGGTGACCGCGCTGGAGGCCAAGGGCATGGAGTACGACTCGGTGGTCCTGGTCGAGCCGTCGCAGATCGCGACCGACCCGGCCGGGGTCCGCACCCTGTACGTGGCGCTGTCGCGTGCGACGCAGCGGCTGACCACGGTGGGCACGAACCCCGGCTGGCTGCCGAACGACTAGGGAATCGGCACGGAGACCGCGTTGTACGTGGTCTCCGGCGTCGGCGGGGTGGTGAAGCGGGCGTTCGGCAGGTAGAAGCGCTTGCGGTACTCGGCGATGGTGGTCGGCACGTCGAAGCCCGGGTCGGTGGTGACGGACTCGACCGTCCCGGTCGTCCCGGACCGGTTCAGCCTGACCTCGGCGATCTGGTTGAGCCGGTTCTGCACGACGTAGAGGCTGCGCCCCCGCAGCCACAGGCCGTCGCCGTTGGTGAGCAGCGAGGCGCCGACATCGATCCGCGAGGTGACCCCCGAGGTCGAGACCCGGAACAGGAACCCGGTGTTCGACTGGACGATGATCAGGCCACGGCCGTCCGGGGTGGTGCTGATGCCGTTGGCGTTGTTGCCGGTCTGCAGCGCGATGTCGCCGGTGAGCGGCACCGCGACGGCCTCCGCCGGCAGTTCGCCGTGCCTGCCGAACGGCAGCTTGAACAGGGTCAGGCTGCGCGAGTCGGTGAACCAGGCGGCGTCGCCGGTGACGATCACGTCGTTGATGAACGGGCCGTCCGCGGCAGGCCGCAGCTGGTAGGACCGCAGGACGGCGCCGGTGCGCAGGTCGATCACCCGGGCGTCGCCGCCCGAGCCGCCGGCCACGAAGAGCCGGCCGTCGTCGATCTTGAGGCCGAGCGAGGGGGTGCCCGGGCCCTCGGTGAACGTGGCGCCCGCGCCGGTGCGCAGGTCCACGCGGTAGATGTCGCCGTCGACGCGGGAGCCGAAGTAGGCGTACGGCTTGCCGCCGATCGCGATGCCCTCCGGCTGGAAGCCGTTCGGCAGGGTGAGGGTGGTCGGTAGCGGGCTGGACGGGGACGCCGCGGCGGGCACGGCGGAGACGGTCACCGCCAGGGCGGTGAGGCAGAGAACGTTCGCAAGGGTACGGCGAAGCACGAAACTTCCTTTCCTATGCAGAACGGGTCGTCAGGATTCTCATTGCACGCGAAGTCACACACAACCGGTAGAGGCAATGGCGATCTTCCCGGGTTTCAGGGGACGATCGGGTCATGCCTTACACACGGCATCTGTACTTTTTGCGAACCGCCACGCCGGATGCGCAAAAAGATAACAATGCGAGACATGAGTGACGGGCGTGTCATGGTCTTCGCGCCGGCCCCACAGCTGACGGTGACCATCGAGCAACACCACGACGAGCCGGAACTGCACGTCCACCCGGGCGGGCAGGGCATCTGGCAGACCCGGATGATCACCGTGCTGGGGGCGCAGGTGACGCTCTGCACCGCCGCCGGCGGCGAGGTGGGGCGAGTGCTGGCCCCCCTGCTCGGCGAGCTGCCGGGCGTGACGCTGCGGCTGGTCCGGCGGGAGCACGGCAGTGGCTGGTATGTGCATGATCGCCGCGGCGGCAGCCGCCAGGAGATCGCCGAGCGGCCCGGGAGCCCGCTGTCCCGGCACGAGCTCGACGAGCTCTACAACCTGACCCTGGCCGAGGGCCTGCGCGCCGGCATCGCGATCCTCAGCGGGCCGGCCCACCCCTCGGTGATCAAACCCGAGGTGTACGGGCGGCTCGCCGCCGATCTGCGGTCCAACGGCTGCCAGGTCATCGCCGACCTGTGCAGCCGTCACCTGGCCGCCGTGCTGGAGGCCGGGATCTCGGTGCTCAAGATCAGCCATGAGGAGCTGATCGCCGACGGGATGGCCCCGGACGGCAGCACCGGGGCCCTGACCAAGGCACTGGTCCAGTTGCACGAGGCGGGCGCCGAGACGGTGCTGGTGTCCCGGGCCGACATGGGCGCGCTGGCGCTCTTCAACGAGGAGATCTACACGGTCGCGCTGCCCCGGCTCACCCCGGCCGAGCATCGCGGGGCCGGCGACTCGATGACCGCCGGAGTCGCGGCCACCCTGGCCAACGGCGGTCCGATGGACGCGGCGGTACGCACCGGGGCCGCGGCGGGCGCTCTCAACGTCACCCGCCACGGGCTGGGCACCGGCCACGTGGACGCGGTCCGGGTCCTCACCGAGAGGGTCCGGCTGACCCCGATCGAGAAGGCGTAGGCATCATGACCCCCACCCCGGGCAATCACCAGCGATTGCGAATCCTGATCACCAACGACGACGGCATCGAGTCCCCGGGGATCCGCACCCTGGCCCGTACCGCCGCGCACGCGGGATACGAGGTCGTGGTGGCGGCGCCGCTGAGCGAGTCGAGCGGCGCCAGCGCCTCGATGACCGCGGTCGTCCAGGACGGCAAGATCGTCTCGGAGGCCCGGGAGCTGGCCGGCTGCAAAAACATCCCGGCGTACGGGGTGGCCGCCTCGCCCGCCTACATCGTCCTGCTGGCGCTGCGGGACGCCTTCGGGCCCGCCCCGGACCTGGTGCTCTCCGGCATCAACCGGGGCGCCAACGCCGGGGCGGCGGTGGTGCACTCCGGCACCGTCGGCGCCTGCCTCACCGCGGCCCACGCCGGCCTGCACGGGCTGGCGGTCTCCCTGGACGTGCTGACCCCCGCCGCGGCCAGCGCGTCCAGCGGGGGCGCCGCCATCGCCGCCCTCGACAAACTCGACGACGAGCAGCACCACTGGATCAGCGGCGCCGAGATGGCGATCAAGCTGCTGCCGTCACTGATGCACACGCCACCCGGGACCGTCTACAACCTCAACGTCCCCGACCTGCACGTGGACGGCATCCGCGGGCTGCGGCAGGCGTCGCTCGCCCGGTTCGGCCAGGTGCAGATGAGCATCGCCGAAGCGGGCGACGGTTATGTCCGGACGGCGGTGCAGGCGGCCGAGGAGACCCTCGACGAAGGCACCGACCTGGCCGCCCTGGCCGAGAACTTCGCCGTCGTCACGCCGATCCGGGCGCCCCATGAGGACCAGAGCATCCGGATCAACGTCGAGGGCGTGCTGGTGCAGAGCCCGGCTTACTGAGGCGGGTCAGGCGGTGACCGTCTCGTCGAACGGCTGTGGATTGCCGAAGAGACCGAGCAGGCCGGTGACCCAGAGCTGGCGGTGCGCGAACCGGCTCGGACGGGTCACGACCAGCTTGACGTCACTGACGCCGGCCAGCTGGAACGCCGCGACCAGGGCACTGATGCCCACCGAGTCGATGAAGGTCACGTGCCGCATGTTCAGCTCGATCCGGGCGGGTGATCCGGCGGACAGCTGGGCTGCCACTGCTTCACGGATCTCGTACGCGTTCTCAACGTCGATCTCGCCTCGCGGCGACACCTCCACCGCGCCGTCGGCCAGCGTCGACGTCGTTATCGACAGCGTCACGTCTTTCCCTCCACCCACCCGGCAGATCCGGGTGCTGTTCCTTCTATACGCGGGCGACCACGACACCGGCCCCGGGTAGGGCGGCGAGGGTTACCCCCGAAAGGTTCGGTGAAACTGCCCGAAAGGTTAGGCGCCGAACCTGTTAGTCACCTGAGTGGCCCGTGTGAACCTCGTCAACAGTACTGCGGGCCGTCAAATCGTATTCGAACCGTGATGGCGTCCACACCGGACGTTTGTGGGGGCCGCCAGCGGGAAACTTGCCTGGATGACCGTGCACTGGAGGTGACGGACGATGTTCGCGAGGAAGAACCGGGCCGAACGGACCGCCGACGAGGCCTGGGAGCACCTTTCCAGCGCCTGGGCGACAGCCGGGGACAGTGCCGGAAGGGCAGCTGGGAGGGCTGGGCGCAAGGGGCGGCGACTCGCCTCACGGGCCGGCGACCGGGTGACATCGGTCACTGACGAGGCCGTGACCCGCGCCTCCGCGGCCGCCGACGCGCTGGCCGGGCGCCGTCCGTCGCGCCCGTGGCTGCTGATCGCCGGGGTCGGGCTGCTCGGCGCGGCGCTCGGCTGGGCAGCGGCGAGCACGGCCCGTGCGGCGATCGAGCGGCAGGCCGAGAACGAGGAGATCGAACTGGCCGAGACAGCGGTGGTGGTCACCCCGACGTACGACGACCACTGACCGTTCGGGGGCGTTCTGCCAGGCCCTTGCTGCTCTCCCATGTTGAGCTCCGGCTCTGTACAGTTGAGCGGCATTCGCCCTTGAACTCCTACAGATCCTCGATCTCCGCACAGATAAGGTCCGCTGGTGCTCAGTGCAGGAAGCCTCCTGGACAACCGCTACCGGTTGGACGACCGGGTCGCCACCGGCGGCATGGGTGACGTCTGGCGGGGCACCGATGTGGTGCTCGGCCGCACCGTCGCGGTGAAGGTGCTGCGGACGGCGATGCTGGAGGACCCGGAGTTCGCCGCCCGCTTCTACGGCGAGGCCCGGATGATGGCCGCCTTCCGGCACCCGGGCGTGGTCGAGGTCTACGACTACGCGAGCGACGGCGACTACGAGGGCCCGGAGAAGGTCGCCTACCTGGTGATGGCGTTCGTGGAGGGCGATCCGCTCTCCAGCCGGGTCAAGGAGGGCCCGATCGGGGTCGCCGAGACGATGGCGATCGTGGCGCAGGCGGCCGACGCGCTGCACGCCGCCCACGAGAACGGGATCGTCCACCGCGACGTCAAGCCGGGCAACCTGATCGTGAAGCCGACCGGCGCGGTGATCCTGGTGGACTTCGGGGTCGCCCGGTCCACCGCGATGACGAGCGTCACAGGTCTCAACGCGATCGTCGGCACCGCCCTCTACATGGCGCCGGAGCAGGTCGCCAAGGGCAACCTGACACCGGCCACCGACATCTACGCGCTGGGCGCGGTGGCCTACCACTGCATCGCCGGGCGCCCGCCGTTCGACGGCGACAACGCGCTCCAGGTGGCGCTGCGGCACCTGGAGGACGATCCGGATCCACTGCCCGCCCACGTGCCGTACGAGGTGCGGGAGCTGATCGCCCGGGCGATGGCCAAGCAGCCGGCCGACCGGTTCCAGAGCGCGGCCGAGTTCGCCGAGGCGGCGTTCACGGTGGCCGGGCCGATCGACTGGAAACGGCTGACCGGCACGTCGATGACCGCGCCGATCAGCCCGGCCCGGGTCGGCAGCGGGGCCTACCCGGCGGCCCGCCAGCCCAGTGGCGCCTACCCGGCCTACGGCTACCCCGGAGAGGCGGGCGCGACCGCGCCGATCAGCCCGGCGGCGCCCCGGCAGGCGCTCCCGGCCCAGCGCAGTGTCGCCGCGCCGGCGCCCTACCCGGCCTCGCGGCCCGGTCAGTCGCCGATCCAGCGCGTCCTGATGTTCGCGATCCTCGGCCTCTTCGTGCTGGCCGGCGGTCTCGGTGTGGCCTTCGCGCTGGACAAGGAGGAGCCCACCTCCAAGAGCAACACTCCCTCGCAGGTGGAGCCGGACAACCCGATCGGCCCGGTCGAGTCCGACGAGCCGAGCACCGATCCGTCACCCGTCGAGTCCGACGACGATGTGGTCAAGCCGTCGACGAGCCGCACCAAGAAGCCGTCGCCCAGCGCCTCGGCCAGCTCGTCGCCGAAACCGAGCGCGTCCTCGCCGTCCCCGGCTGCCTCCTCGGCGTCACCGACCCCCGACAAGACCAGCGAGAGCCCGACGCCTGATCCGGATCCGTCGACGCCGGACATCCCGCCGGTGCTCGGGGTCGGCCTCGACTCCTGAGAAAGTCCGCCTCGGCACCTGAAAAACAACTAATCCTCAACTCGGGCGGCCCTCGGCCGATGGTCCCGGCGGCACGGAGAACCAGCCGGGCCGTTACGGGAAGAGGGTCACACCACGATGACAGTCCAGACTCCACCGGAGCCGGGCCACTACCCGAGCGCGCCACCCTGGACCGGGCAACCGGAGCCGGGTCACCATCCGCACTGGGCCGGGCCACCGGAGCCGGCCCACCACCCGCACTGGGCCGGGCAACCGGAGCATTATCCGAGCGCGCCGCCGTGGGCCGGGCCACCGATTCCGGAACCGCCTCCTCCACCGCACACGGCGCCGCTGTACGGCGGGACCGTGCCGGCCTACGGCTCCCCGGAGAACAAGCACGGCCAGTTGCTGGTCCGGTTCCCCGGTGAGGTGCACGACCTGAACCGGCCGGAGGCCCCGTCGTGGCGGCCGGTGGTGGTCTGGACGTTCCTGCTCAGCGTCCTCGGCATCATCTCGGTGCTGCGGCGGGCGGCACAGGCGCGTCGCTACGGGCGGCGCCGGCGGCCGTACTGGATCGCCTTCGTGGTGACGCTGGTGGCCGGTGGCGCCTTCTGGACGGCGGCGGTGTTCAATGCCGCGATTCCGCTGTACCACCAGTACCGGGAGGCCGGGCTGACCGAACAGCTACAGACCGCACTGGTCTCGGACAGCCGGGTCACCAAGGAGTTCGGCGCGGTGTCTGCGGTCGAATGCAGCACGGTCGGTGACCGGGATGCCGACGGGGTCCGCACCTACCTGTGCACCTTCCAGCTGTCCACCGGCAAGGCCAACGGCATGTACGTCAACGCCGACACCAAGGGCAACTGGCGGGAGAAGGAATGAGCACGGGCCGGCCCGGGTGACCGGACCGGCCCGTTGTGGTCAGAAGACCGGCACGCCCTCGCGGACGAGCTGCCAGTTCTTGACGTAGAAGTCGGCCGGGTCGATGGCGCCCTTCGCCTGGGCCCAGTCGATGAGAAGCTGACGGATCTCCTGCTGGGCGTTGTAGACCTGGGTCTTCACGATGCCCGGGAAACTGCCGCCGCCGGAGCGCCGGTAGTTGTTGACCGCGATCACGAACTGCGCGCCGGCGGCCACGTCCACGCCGCCGATCTGCAGGCGGGTGATCCGGCTGCCGACCGGCTTGCTGATGTCGATGTCGTAGTCGACGCCGGAGATCACGTCGTAGTTGTAGTCCGGCACGGCGGAGTCACTGATCGTCTCCGGGTTGACCGGGGCGCCGACCGCGTGGGTGAGGAAGTACTTCGCCGAATACTCCAGGTACGCCTTCACCTCGGCGCCGGTCAGCACGACCGCCTCCAGGGTGTTGTCGTAGATGTAGAGCCCGGCGACGTCCTTGATCTTCACGTCACCCTGCGGGAACACCGCGGTCCGGCTGAACGGCGCGGCGATCGACAGCACCGGCAGCGCGGCATACTCGGTGCCGGCCAGGGCCGCGCTGACCGTGTCGGTCTGCACCTTGTTGATGTAGTCGAGGATCGGGGTGTCCTCGTACCGGCTGGTCGCGGCGGACAGCTCCACCGTCGACGCGGCGACGACCTGGTTGACGTACGCGACCGTCTTGTCGTGCTGTTTCTTCACCACGGCGAGGACCTTGGGGTCGGCCTCGACGGTGTTGGTGTTCAGCGACGCGGCCGCCTTCGACGTGATCTTCCAGCAGCCCTTGACCCGGGTCAGGTCGAAGTCCATCTTGGTGAGCCGCTGGCCCCACTTGGACGGCTCGGAGAGCAGCACCTGCTCGCCCGTCGTCAGGTTGGTGACGAACCGCTGCGGGACCTCGCGGTGCGCGTGCCCGAAGAGGATCGCGTCGATGCCGGCCACCTGCTCGGCGATCAGCGCGGTCGGGTTCTCGTTCGGCAGCTCGGGGCCGTAGCTGCTGGTGCCGCTGTCGCCACCGTGCGCGGAGATCAGCACGACGTCGGCGCCGCGGGCCCGCATGATCGGCACCCACTTGGCCGCCGTGGCGATCATGTCGGTGAACTGGATCTTTCCTTCGACGTTCGCGCGGTCCCAGATCGCCGAGCCCGGGTTGGTCAGGCCGAGGATGCCGACACGCAGCGTCGGCGCGTGGCGGCCGAGCGAGACCTTCTTGATGACGTACGGGGTGAACGCCGGCTTGCCGGTCTTGACGCTGATCGCGTTCGCGGCGAGCGCCGGGAACCCGAGCTGGCGGATCCACAGGTTCAGCAGTGGCAGACCGTAGTTGAACTCGTGGTTGCCGAGCGTCACCGCGTCGTAGTGCAGCACGTTCATGGCCCGGGCCATCGGGTGCTTCTCACCGGTCGAGGTGATCGGCTCCTGCTTGGCGTAGTAGGTGGCCAGCGGGGTGCCCTGGATCGTGTCGCCGGCGTCCAGCACCAGAACCGGGCCGGTCGCCTCGGCGCGCAGCTTGTTCACCAGCGCGGCCAGCTTGGCCACACCGACGTCGTTGTGGGCGCTGTCGTCATACTCGGCGTCCCGGTAGTAGTCCCAGTTGTAGACGTTGCCGTGGGTGTCGGAGGTACCCAGCACGGTCAGGCGGTACGTGGCCGTGCCGCCGCCCTGGTGAGCCTCGGCCGCCCCGGAGACCATCAACGGCGCGGCGGCACCGGCCGCGGACGCGGCGAGGACACTGCGCCGCGAAACGCCTGTGGGATTGGACATTGCGGACCTCTCAACATCGGATCAGGTGGCGCCTCGTGGGCGCTGAAAACTGCACCCTAACGGCCGGTAAGCGGATCGGTCGATGGAACCCGGGTTGCGCGCAGATCAAATCTGGTCAAGGGCCTCGATACCCAACAGAAACATTCCGGTGTGGAGAGTCCGTGCGGTGAGGTCGGCCAGCCCGAGCCGGCTCGCCCGCACCTCACCCTCGGCCCGCAGCACCGGACACCGCTCCCAGAAGACCGAGAACGCCACGGCCAGCCCGTGCAGGTACACCGCGAGCCGATGCGGTTCGGCCGCGTCCGCGGCGGCCCGGACCGCCGGTTCGAAACCGAGCAGCGCCAGCGCCAGGGCCCGCTCGGCCGGCTCGGTCACCGTCACCGGGCCGGGTCCGCTGCCGGCCTTCCGGAACAGCGACCGGATCCGGGCGTACGCGTACTGGAGGTAGGGGCCGGTGTTGCCGGTGCTGGCCAGCATCCGGTCCCAGTCGAAGACGTAGTCGCCCATCCGGTCGCCGGACAGGTCGGCGTACTTGATCGCGCCGATGCCGACGGCCGGGTCGGTGGCCCGCGCGGTCGCCTCGTCGAGCAGCTCGGCCAGCTTGATCGTGTCACCGGCCCGGGACTTCAGCATCTTGCCGTCCGCACCCAGGATCGACCCGAACCCGATGTGCTCGGCGATCACGTCGCCGGGCAGCCAGCCGGCCTCCCGGGCGACCGCGAAGACCATCTGGAAGTGGATCCGCTGCGGGCTGCCGACCACGTAGAGCATCCGGTTCGCGCCGAGTTTCCCGGCCCGGTGCCGGACCGCGGCCAGGTCGGTCGCGGCGTACCCGAAACCGCCGTCGGCCTTCCGCACGATCAGTGGCAGCGGGGCGCCGTCCCGCCCGGTGAACCCGGCCGGGAACGCGCAGAGCGCCCCGTCGCTCTCGGTCAGCAGGCCCTTCGCGGTCAGCCCGGCCACCACCGCTTCGAGGTCGTCCTGATACCGGCTCTCCCCCGCGAAGTCGTCCGGGCCGAGCGTGACGCCGAGCCGGGCGTAGACGTCCAGGAAGTACCGCTCGGACTGGGCGACCAGCTCCCGCCACAGCGTCCGGGACAGCGGATCGCCTGATTGCAGCGCTACCACCCGCAGCCGGGCCCGGGTCCGGAAGTCGTCGTCGGTGTCGAACTTGACCCGGGCCGCCTGATAGAAGGCGGTCAGGTCGCCGATCGAGTGGCCGCCCGCGCCACCGGCGTCGATCAGGTGCTCGACGAGCATGCCGAACGGGGTGCCCCAGTCGCCCAGATGGTTCACCCGGATCACGTCGTGACCCAGCCACTCGTACGTCCGGGCCAGGGCGTCCCCGATGATCGTCGACCGCAGGTGGCCGACGTGCATCTCCTTGGCCACGTTGGGGCCGGAGTAGTCGACGACGATCCGCTCCGGCACGGCCACCGGGGCGACACCCAGCCGCTCGCCGGCGGCCGCGGCCCGCAGCGCCCCGTCGATCAGCTCGCCGGTCAGGGTGAGGTTGAGGAAACCCGGTCCGGAGACGGCGACCCCGGCGATCCCGGCCAGGTCCGCGGCGGCGGCCACCTCCGCGGCGATCTCCCGGGGCGGCCGGCCCAGCTCCCGGGCCAGCCCGAGCGCCGCCCCGGACTGGAAGTCGGCGTGCGGCGAGGCCCGGACGGCCGGATCGACGGGATGGCCGGCGACCGCTTCCAGGGCGGGCGCGAGCCGGTCGTGCAGAAGGGATTCGAGATTCATGGTCGACTCCGTCGGTGATCAGGACGGGTCGGACCGGGGCCTTCTCCAGCTCCGGCGGGTGTCGACCCGCCGGAGGGAAAGCATGGCTTCAGCGGCGGCCGTGAGGACGCCGACGTCGCGCAACGAGGCACTGGACCTCGGTGACGAGCTGAACGCTGAAGCAGGACATGCGGCGACTATAACCCGCCTGGCACTATCAAGCCCATGACCGGGTGGGGCGAGGACGACGCCGGAATCCTGCGGCTGCCGTCCGGGCGGCTGATCCGCGGACGCGGCCTGCGGAACGCGATGCCGACCGGGCATCCGCCGCACCTCGGGATCTACCTGCAGGGCGCGGCGCCGCCGGAGTTCGGGTGGGACAGCCGGTGGGTGCGATGGCCGGACTTCTGGCTGCCGCGCGATCCGGCGTACACCGCTGAGGTCCTGACGGAGGCCTTGCGCCGCGCGGAGGGTGAGCGGGTCGAGATCGCCTGCACCGGAGGTGTCGGCCGGACCGGCACCGCCATGGCCTGCCTGGCCGTCCTCGACGGCGTGCCGCCGGACGAGGCGGTGGCCTACGTCCGGCGGCACTACAACCGTCATGCGGTGGAGACGCCCTGGCAGAGACGGTTCGTCGAGCGCTTCACCTCGTCGGGGGGCGCCAGATCGTGAAGTCCTCGATGTGGAAGTGGCTGGCCACGGTGCGGAAGGCGAACCAGCCGCTGGGGTACGGGTCCGGGTCGGTGTAGTCGAAGACCAGCTGGTCGTCGCTGTAGTAGCGGATCTGCCGGCCGTTCACCTGGATGCGGACCCGGATCGGCACGTTCGCCTCGATCAGCGGGGACGTGTAGTCGTAGATCAGCGGGCGGTTGCCCGGCTCGCCCACGTACTTGCGGAACCTCGTCGTGGTGTTGAGGTTCGCGCCCTGGCCGACGTAGTAGGTCTTCAGGTAGTCGTACTGGGCGAAGGCGCCGTTGCGGGTGGTCGCGAAGATGTCGCCGGGTGAGCGCACGTCGCGGGCATTCCAGAACGTGTTCAGGTCGGTGACCTTGTCGTTCGGCCCGCCGTCGCGGACCGGGGTGGCGGTGAACTCGATCTCGTACGGCCCCTCGATCTCCTGCTCGAGCCAGACCGTCGCGCCGTTGGGCACGTCGATGTCCAGAATTCCGCCGGAGGCCGCGACGGTCCCGCCGCTCTGGAGTTCCGAGGTCCACTTGCCGGAATCGGTCACGAAGTTGTCCTCCGCGATGACCGACCACGTGCTCCGGCGGGCCGTGGTGATCGGCGGCTTGGCCGGTGGGCGGCTGCCGAACCCGAGGTAGAAGTCGGTCAGCGTCGACTGGAGGTAGCCGCGGACCGTCCAGCCCAGCCGGTAGCCGGGGTTGTGCGCCAGGGTGTAGAGCTTGACGTTCGTCGGGATGTTCGTGGTGAACAGCCGCAGCGTGGTGTGGTCGGCGGTCTCGGCGAAGTACTCCTCGCGCCAGTCGCCGAGGATGTCGCCGTAGAACGGGACCGCGTTACGCCACGACGGGACGACACCGGACGGTTCGAAGATCTTCGAGGTGGTCTGCTTCTTCGGGTTCCACTTCTCGACGTACGTGTTGTCGAGCAGCTCGGAGCCCTTGTCGCCGTCCCACCAGATGCGGAAGTTGACGCTCGGCGTGGTCTTGCTGATCTGAGTGCCGTCGACGCTCCACACACCCGCGCCCGGCAGGTCGGCGCTGGCGGTGGCGGCCCAGAACTCGTAGCCGTCGTGGGACGGGTCGATGTCGGCGGTGGTGCCGCGCGGGATGTCCCAGAGGGCGGCGTCCTGCGGGACGTCCGGGTGCGAACCGGTGATCAGGCGCTCGCCGGTCGCCGCGTCGTAGTAGTACCAGGGGAAGCCGGTGAAGATCCCGCCCTCGGTCTGCTGGATCGCGTAGCCCTCCAGGCCGGGCCGCTTCGGGTCGAGGTCTCCGATGTGGAACCGGTCGCCGTGCACCGATCCGGCCACCACGTAACGGAACGTGCCGTCACTGTTGACGACGTAGTTACCGTCCGCGATGTCGTCCTTACCGTCCTGGTCGACGTCGATGATCCGCAGCTGGTGGAAACTTGTGCCCTGGTCGATTCCCCGAACGAATTTCCACCGCTGAGTCAGGTTGCGGCCGTCGAAGTCCCAGGCCGCGAAGAGGACCCGGAAGTCGCCGCGCTTGGCGCCGATCCGGACCACCTGCTTGGTGATCAGGCTGGGGTGCACGCCGTCCAGGTAGGCGACGCCATACTGGCCACCGGACGGGCCGTCGGCCACGAAGTCGGCGGCGACCGGGACCCGCTCCCGCTCGACACCCGTCCGGCCGTCGATCACCGAGACGAACTGGTCCAGGGCGCCCGCCGACTTCACCACCGCGCCGTCACTGAACGTGACGCCGTTGGCGGTCTTCACGAGGACCTCGGCCCGGCCGTCACCGTCCAGGTCGTACACCGTGACGTTGTCGTCGTTGCGGTAGCCGGCCACCTCGCCGTATCCGCTGATCGCGGCGAGCGGGGGATCGTTGGCGGCGTTGCCGCCGGCCCTGGTGTACGAGTTGACGCCCAGGTCGACCCGCCACAGGTTGCGCCCGTCGAGGGTGTACGCCTCCAGGTAGTTCGGCTGGTCGAGGGCGTAGGACAGCCGGGAGACGACGATCTCGTAGCGGCCGTCGCCGTCGAGGTCGCCGGGCCACGCGTGGTGCACGTAGTAGTTCGGGGCGGGCAGCAGCGGGATGTCACCGGGTGTGATGGCCGGGCCGCTGGGGGCCTGCTCCCGGTTCTTGACGACGGCCCGGACGGTGTAGACGCCGGCGCCGGGGGTGGTGTCGGTGAAGTTCGTCGACTCGTCGATCGGCTTGCGGTTGAGCTTCGTCGCGCCCTTGTAGACGTTGAACTCGACGTTGTTGCCGTATTCGGTGCCGAGCAGGCGCCAGCTCAGGAAGGTGCCGCCGTTCTGGGCGGGCACGGCGACCAGGCCGCGGTCCAGTGACTCGACGATGCGCCTTCTATCGGAGCCGGCGTACGCCGGTGTCGCCAGGAGGCCGGCGGCCAGTGTGAGGCCGGCCGCGGCGGCGGTGATCGCTTTCATGCCGCGGAAGGTAGGGGACGACTATGTATCGACGTTTGCGGAAGTTTGAACCCCACCTTCCCGATGGGGATGGTTAGCTCAGGTGAGAGCTTTGCCGCGCTGCAAGATTGAGACGGTGGCCACGCTCCCATCGAGCGCGGCGTTCAGCAGATCGAGCTGTTCCAGCAGCTCGGGACTGACCGGCAGGCCCGCGACGATCTGCTGGACCTCCTCGTCGACCCGGTCGTGCAGGCGGCGGCCGCGAGCCGACAGGTGCACCCGGATGCGCCGCCGGTCCACGTCGTCGCCCCGGCGGTAGACGAGGTTCTCCTCGACCAGGTGGTCGATCAGCCGGGTGAGGCTGCCCGGCGGGAGGAAACTCAGCTCGGACAGCTCGGTCATGAAGTGGCCGTTGCCGTCGGCCAGCACGCGGAGCACCCGCCACGCGTCCATGGAGCAGCGTTCCGCGTCGAGGACGACGGCCAGGCGGCGTGACATCAGCCGCTCGGCCCGGGTGAGCAGGTAAATGAGGTCCGTGGATCCCCGCATCGTCGGGATGTTACCGAACTTCCATTTCGGGCCGGCGGTGCTGGAGCATGAGGCCATGTCGTCGTTCGACGTGGCATTCGTCGTGCCGTTGCAGGGGCCGGCCGGGATCTTCGGGCCGAGCGCCGAACTCTGCGCGGAGCTCGCCGCCGAGGAGGTCAACCGGGCCGGCGGCATCCTCGGGCGGGAGCTGCGCCTGCTGCCGGTCGACGGCGGCGCCGCGCCGCAGGCGGTGGCGGCCGAGGTGGCCGGGCTGGTCGACGCGGGCGCGGTGCAGGGGGTCACCGGCTGGCACATCTCCACGGTCCGGCAGGCGGTCGCGCCGCGGGTGGCCGGCCGGGTGCCGTACGTGTACACCGCGCTGTACGAGGGCGGCGAGCGGGCCGAGGGCGTCTACCTGACCAGTGAGACCCCGGACGTGCAGCTGTTCCCGGCGATGAGCCTGCTCGCCGGCGAGCGGTCGGCCCGCAACTGGCACATCGTGGGCAACGACTACGTGTGGCCGCGCCGGACCGCCCAGGCCGCCCGGCGGCACGCGATCGCGGACGGGATGACGGTGGCCGGGGAGAGCTACGTCCCGCTCGGCACGCACGATTTCACCGCGGTGCTCCGGCAGATCGAGCGGTCCGGGGCCGACGCGGTGCTGATGCTGCTGGTCGGCACGGACGCGGTGCGGTTCAACCGGGCGTTCGGCCGGTCCGGCCTGGCCGCCCGCTGCCTGCGCCTGAGCACGCTGATGGACGAGAACATGCTGCTGGCCAGCGGCGCCCCGGCCACCCACGACCTGTTCAGCACGGCCGGGTTCTTCGCCTCGATGATCACTCCGGAGAATCTGGACTTCCACGGGCGGTACGCCGCCCGGTTCGGTCCCGAGGCGCCACCGCTGGGCAGTCTCGGTGAATCCTGCTACGAGGGTGTGCTGCTGCTCGCGGCGCTGATCGGGCAGGCCGGGTCGTCGGACCTCCAGGCGATCGGGGCGAACGCCGAATCGGTGTCGTACGAGGGCCCGCGGGGACTGCTGCGGCTGCGCCAGCGGCACGTGAACCAGCGCATCTATCTGGCCGAAGCCAGGGGCGTGGAGTTCGACGTGCTCACTCAGCTGAGCTGAATCGACCCCTGGCGATGTCAGGAGTGTGCCATCGCCATCACACCTTCACCGAGGATGGCAGAACTCTGACACCGCTGCCGCCTGATCTTCCGCGCTCTTACAGGGGATTCTCGTAGGGGCCGATGCGGCGGCTACATAGTTGGAACAGTCAAGAAATGTCAGAGTAATGACTCCGAGTCAATCTGCTCTCACCTGCAGCAACCGACCGCACCTTGTCGGCGCGACCCCGGCTGCACGCCCCCATTGAGCAGGAACGGAGTTCTCATATATGTCCAGCACCAGCAAACGGCTGCGCACGCTCACGGCCATGAGCGCCATCGGGTCGGCCATGGCCCTCGTGCTCGCCGGCTGTGGCGCCCGAGCCGGCGACGAAGCGGCCGGCAGCGCAGCGTCCGCGGCGCCCAGCTGCGTCGACACCTCCGGCAGCACCGTCAAGCTCGGCTTCCTCAACTCGCTCACCGGCGGCATGGCGATCTCCGAGAAGACCGTCTCCAACGTGCTGCACATGGCGGCCGACGAGATCAACGCCGCCGGCGGCATCCTCGGCAAGAAGATCTCCTATGTCCAGGAGGACGGCGCCACCGACTGGCCCACCTTCGCGGAGAAGACCGAGAAGCTGCTCACCCAGGACTGCGTCGCCGCGATCTTCGGTGGCTGGACCTCGTCCTCCCGCAAGGCCGTCAAGCCGGTCGTCGAGAAGAACAACGGCCTCTTCTTCTACCCGGTGCAGTACGAGGGCCTCGAGTCGTCGCCGAACATCTACTACACCGGCGCGACCACCAACCAGCAGATCATCCCGGCGATGGACTTCCTCGCCTCCCAGGGGGTGAAGCGGCTGTTCCTGGCCGGCAGCGACTACGTCTTCCCGCGCACCGCGAACGCGATCATCAAGCTGTACGCGGCCAAGCTCGGCATCGAGATCGTCGGTGAGGAGTACGTGCCGCTGGACAAGGACGACTGGACCAGCCAGGTGGCGAAGATCGTGGCGGCCAAGCCCGACTTCATCTTCAACACCATCAACGGCTCGTCGAACGTCGGCTTCGTCAAGGCGTACTACGACGCCGGCCTCACCGCCGCGACGACGCCGATCATCTCGGTGTCGATCGCCGAGGAGGAGGCGCCGGCGATGGGCCACGAGGTCACCGGCCAGTACGCGTCCTGGAACTACTTCCAGTCGCTCAAGACCGACACCAACCCGAAGTTCATCGAGAGCTGGAAGGCCTACCCCAGCAGCAGCGGCGTCACCTCCGACCCGATGGAGGCGGCCTACATCTCGCTGTACCTGTACAAGGCCCTCGTCGAGGCGGCCGGCTCGTTCGACGTCGACGCGGTGAACGCCGCGGCGAAGAAGAACACCATCACGTTCGACGCGCCGGAGGGCAAGGTCACGCTCGACGGCGAGAACCACCACATCTCCAAGCCGGGTCACATCGGCAAGATCAACGCCAGCAACCAGTTCGACATCGTCTGGGCCTCCGACAAGTTCATCGAGCCCGACCCGTACCTCGAGGGTTACGACTGGTTCCCGGCTGACATCCGCAAGCAGCTGGTGGACGCAGCGGGCTGACCGCCCGGCGGGGTCGCGTGCCGCCCGCGGCGCGCGACCCCCATTCGGAGAACATCAACCCGCTACAGGGAGAGAGCACGTGGACGCACTGATCGCCCCACTGCTTAACGGCAGCGCACAGGGTGCGCTGCTCCTGCTCGCCGCGCTGGGCCTCTCGCTCACCTTCGGCCAGATGGGCGTGATCAACATGGCCCACGGCGAGTTCCTCATGCTCGGCGCCTTCGCCGCCTACCTCGTCCAGCAGGTCATCGCCGCCAGCGACCTGTCGATCCCGGTCGCGTTGCCGGTCGCGTTCGTCGTCGCGGGCCTGTTCGGCCTCCTGCTGGAAGTCACCATCATCCAGTGGATGTACCGCCGGCCCCTCGACACGCTGCTCGTCACGGTCGGGGTCAGCCTGATCCTGCAGCAGGCGGCACTCCAGATCTTCCCGTCCCAGGGCGTCCCGGTGGAGAAGCCCGGCTGGCTCGACGGGCAGCTGAACATCCTCGGTTACGAATGGCCGCTCCGGCAGGTGTTCACCATCCTGCTCGCGGCCGTCTGCGTCGCCGCGCTCGCGGCCTGGCTCAAGTACACCTCGTTCGGCCGCCGCATCCGGGCGACCGTGCACAACCGGGACCTCGCCGAGACGTCGGGCATCTCCACCCGCAGAATCGACCGCCTCACCTTCTTCGCCGGGTCCGGTCTGGCCGGGGTCGCCGGCGTGGCCGCGTCGCTCATCGGCGGCACCAACTCCCAGATGGGCGCGCAGTACATCATCCCGGCCTTCCTCGTCGTCGCCGCCGGTGGCATCGGGCAGCTCAAGGGCACCATCATCGCCGCGTGGGCGGTGGGCGTCGCCCTCTCGTACTTCGCCTACTGGACGACCGGCAGCCTGGCGCAGGTGCTCGCCTTCATCCTCGTGATCGTCTTCCTGCAGCTGCGCCCGCAGGGCCTCTTCACGGTCCGGACCAGGAGCCTGGCATGACAAAGAAGCCTTGGATCTCCCTCAGCGGCATCGGGGTGTTCGCCGTCCTGCTCCTCGCGGTCGCTCCCCTCGTGCTCACCGACCACTGGCTCAACAACCTCGGCAAGTACTGCTGCTGGGCCATCGCCGCCGTCGGCATCGGCCTGGCGTGGGGCCGCGGCGGGATGCTCGTGATGGGACAGGGGGTGTTCTTCGCCCTCGGCGCGTACTCGATGGCCATGCACCTCACGCTGGAGACCGCCGGAGACCGGGTCCCTGGGTTCATGGTGCTCTACGACCCGCTCGCGCCGCTTCCGGCGTTCTGGGAGCCGTTCCGCAGCGCGGGGTTCACCCTGCTGGCGATCGTGGTGCTCCCGGTGATCGCGGCCGGTGTCCTCGGCTACGCGCTGTTCAAACGCCGCGTGAAGGGCGCGTACTTCGCGATCCTGACGCAGGCGCTCGCCGTCGCGCTGGCCACCATGATCAGCTCCACGATCCGGGAGACCGGCGGCGACACCGGGCTCAGCGACTTCAAGTACTTCTTCGGCTTCGTGCTGAACGACCCGGCCAACAAGGTCATGGTGTTCCTCATCGCCGCCGGGCTGCTCATCGTGTGCCTGCTCGTGGTGTGGCAGCTCTACCGCAGCCGCTTCGGCGAGCTCCTCGTCGCCACCCGGGACGCCGAGGAGCGCGTACGCTTCCTCGGCTACGACCCGGCCAACGTCAAGCTGGTCGCGTTCGTCGTCTCCGCGCTGATGGCCAGCATCGGCGGAGCGATGTTCGTGCCCATCGTCGGCATCATCACTCCGGCCGAGATCGGCGCCGCCGCCTCGATCCTGATGATCGCGGGTGTCGCGTTCGGCGGCCGCGCCTCGCTCTTCGGCCCCGCGCTCGGCGCGATGGCGGTCGGATGGGGGCAGTCGAGCCTCGGCTCGACCTGGCCCGAGGGCTGGACCTACATCCTCGGCCTGTTGTTCGTCGTCGTGATCCTCTTCCTGCCGAACGGGCTGTCGTCGCTGCCGGCCAGGTTCCTCGCAGCGCGCCGGCGCCCGCCCGAACCGCCCGTCCCGGTGATCCCCGCCGCTGAGCTCGAAGAGGTGCGAGCATGACCGACGCTTCGCTCGTCGTGACCGACCTGCGCGTCGAGTTCTCGGGATTCGTCGCGGTCGGCGGCGTCTCCTTCGACGCGCACCCCGGCGAGGTCCGGTTCCTCATCGGACCGAACGGCGCCGGCAAGACCACCTGCATCGACGCCATCACCGGGCTGGTCAAGGGCACCGGGTCGGCGACGCTCGGCGAGAAGGAACTGCTCGGCAAACAGGTGCACAAGATCGTCCGCCTCGGGGTCGGCCGCACGTTCCAGACCGCGAGCGTCTTCGACGAGCTCACCGTGCTGCAGAACCTCGACATCGCCGCCGGGCGCCACCGTTCCCCGCTCTCGCTCCTGCGGACCCGCCGTGGCATCGACCCGTCGATCGAGCAGGCGCTGGAGGAGACCGGGCTCACCGGCGAACTCGGCACGCCGGCCGGCATCCTGTCGCACGGCCAGAAACAGTGGCTGGAGATCGCGATGCTGCTCGTGCAGGACGCGAAGGTGCTGCTGCTCGACGAGCCCGTCGCCGGCATGAGCCACGACGAGCGCACCGCGACCGGCGAGCTCCTGCAGCGCATCGCGGCGAAGCGGATCGTGCTGGTGGTCGAGCACGACATGGACTTCATGCGCCGGTACGCCACCCGCGTGACGGTTCTGCACCAGGGCAAGGTGCTCTCGCAGGGCACGGTGGCCGAGGTTCAGGCCGACCCCCGCGTGCAGGAGGTCTACCTCGGCACCGCAGACGCCATGACGGAGGCTTGACATGCTGGAACTCACCGACATCGAGGCCGGCTACGGGCGCACCCGGGTGCTGCACGGCGTGACGGTGCCGGCCGGCAAGGTGGTGGCCGTGCTCGGCCACAACGGCGCCGGCAAGACGACCCTGCTGCGCCTCGCGATCGGCCTCGTCAAGCCGTCGAAGGGCCGCGTGCGGTTCGACGGCGAGGACATCACCTCACTCGCCCCCAACCAGCGCGTCGCCCGCGGCATGGCGTACGTGCCACAGGGTCAGCAGTCGTTCGGCCAGCTCACGACGCTGGAGAACCTCCAGCTCGTCGCCGACGGACGCCGGCGCGGCAGGGCCCTCATCGACGCGCAGCTGGCTCGTTTCCCGGCGCTGGAGCAGTTCGCCACCCGGAAGGCGGGTCTGCTCTCCGGCGGGCAGCGCCAGCAGCTCGCGATCGCCCGCGCCCTGATCACCGAGCCGAAGCTGCTCATCCTCGACGAGCCGACCGAGGGCATCCAGCCCACGATCGTCGCCGAGATCGAGCAGACCATCATGCAGCTGGCCGGCGAGGGCATGAACGTGCTGCTGGTCGAACAGCACATCGGGTTCGCCCTGGAGGCCGCCGAACACTACGTCGTGCTCGCGTCGGGCCACGTCACACAGACCGGCGAGGGCGGCAAGGCAGCCACCTCCACCGTGCGGGCCGCCATGGCGATCTGAGCCAAGGCGGGCACAGCATGACTCACACCCGCAACGCCGTCGTAACACCGGACAGCAAAATTTGCCCTGTGTCGACGGACAACGCGCGGGCGGCCGCAGAGGACAGCCTGGAGGACTACGCCTTCCGCTATGTGCCGCGTACCTTCCGGCGCTGGAGCGCGGCCTCCGTCGGCGCGACCGCCCTCGGGTCCATCGCGTTCCTCGCCGACTTCTCGATCGGCGCGAGCATCGGCATCGACCACGGCACCGCCAACGCCGTGCTCGGCATCGTGTTCGCGTCGGTCATCATCCTCATCGTCGGCGTGCCCGTCGCCTACTACGCCGCCCGCTACAACCTCGACCTCGACCTGATCGCCCGCGGCTCGGGATTCGGCTACTACGGCTCGATCATCACGACGGTGATCTTCGCGGGCTTCACCTGCATCTTCTTCGCTCTGGAGGGCGCCATCATGGCGCAGGGGCTGCAGGTGGCGACGGGGATGCCGCTGTGGCTCGGCTATCTCATCTCGACCGTCGTGGTGATCCCGATCGTCATCTACGGCATGCGCGCGCTGGAGCGGCTCCAGTTCTGGACCACGCCGCTGTGGCTCGCCCTCGCCCTGCTGCCGCTGCTGTGGATCGTCGTCTCCGACCCCGAGGTGGTACGCGCCTTCACGTCGTTCACCGGCGACTCCAGCGGCACGGTCAGCTTCGGCGCGGTGGTGTCGAGCGCGGCCGTGTGTTTCGCCCTCACCCCGCAGCTGGCGGAGCAGATCGACTACCTCCGCGCCATGCCGCCGCGCACGCCGTCGAACACCCGCTCGTGGTGGACGTCGTTCGCGTTCGCCGGACCCGGATGGGTCGTCTTCAGCGGCACGAAACAGGTGATCGGGGTGTTTCTCGCCGTCTATCTCCTGGTACGGGTCGAGCCCACGCTCGGGCATCAGGCGACCGAGCCGGTCAAGCAGTTCGTCGAGATGTACCAGACCCTCGTCCCGGACTGGCTCGCGATCGTTCTCGCCCTGGTGCTCATCGTGGTCGCGCAGGTGAAGATCAACGTGACGAACGCGTACTCGGGCTCGCTCGCGTGGTCGAACGTCTTCACCCGGATGGCGAAGCACTACCCGGGCCGTACGATCTTCGTGCTGTTCAACCTGGTGATCGCGTACGTGCTCATGATGCTGGACGTCTTCACCCTCATCTCCTTCGTGCTGAGCCTCTACGCGAACGTCGTCATGGCATGGCTCGTGACGATCGCCACCGACATCGCGATCAACAAGTGGCTGCTGCGCATCTCGCCGCGTTTCCCCGAGTTCCGCCGCGGCATGCTGCACGACTGGAACCCGGTCGGGCTCGTGTCGGTGGGGCTCGCCTCGGTGCTGTCGCTGCTCGCGTTCGCCGGGCTGCTCGGCGCCGCCGTCAAGCCGTTCTCGGTGCTCATCGCGATCGGCGTCGCGGTCGTGGTCACGCCGGCCGTGGCCCTCGCCACGCGGGGGCGCTACTACCTGCGCCGCCGTTCCGACGGCATCGACTCCCCCCGGTTCGACGAACACGGCAACCCCTCAGGCGAACGGCTGCGCTGCCATGTCACCGGCTACACGTTCGAGCGGCCGGATATGCTGGCCTCGGCCGAGAGAGGACCGCACGGCGAAGTGCAGTACGTCTCGTCGCTGGCGCTCACGCTCGACGATTCCGACCACTACGTGCTCCCGCCGGAAGTCACCGGGCCCCCGCACCGAGCGGCCGCCCGAAAGAGGGAGACGTGATGGAGGAGCCGGTCGACACCGCGACCGCAATTCTCGCGAGCGCCGCGGTGCTGCTTCGCGAGCGCACGTTCGACGACATCTCCTATCGTGCCCTCGCCGACGAGGTCGGCATCTCCGAGCGCACGATCTACCGTCAGTACCCGACACGTGCGCACCTGCTCGCCGCGCTGTCGAACTGGATCGAGCAGACCTGCTTCCCGCTGCCGCCGTTCGTGACCGTTTCTGATTTCTGCGCCGCCGTGCACGAGCGATTCCGCGCCTTCGACGCGCAGCCGGCGTACGCATATGTCGGCGCCCGGGCGTCCGCGATCTCACCGACACTCGACATCGAGCCGGCCTACATCACGCGGGCGATCGAGGCGATGCTCGACGTGGCGGCGCCGACGCTCAACCGGCGGGACCGGCGGCGGGTCGCGGCGTCCCTGCGCTACTTCTCGTCGGCGATGTTCTGGGCGCGGCTGCGCACCGGCTTCGACCTGGACGCCGGCGAGATCTGCGACGCGTTCGACCACGCGGTGGGCACCGTGCTGGCGCGACTCCCCGAAACGATGTGGGCGAAACCGGACGCCACATGGGCGGATCCGCTCTCAAAACAGCCGGACGCGACGTGGGCGGAGCCGTGACCGGGGAGTCGGCAGGACCGGCACTGAGCGGCACCCAGGAGGCGATTCTCGCCGCCTACACCGAACTGATCGAGGAGCTCGGCAGCGACGACGTGTCGTACCGGGTCATCGCGCGCCGGGCCGGCATCGCCGAGCGCACGGTGTTCCGCAACTATCCGACCCGCGTCGACCTGCTGCTGGCGACCGCGGCCTGGATCGAGGCGACGCTGTTCGCCCGCGAGGAGTCGCACTCGATCTTCGACCTCCCCCTCGCGATCCGAGAGGCGATGGAGCGGTACGACGCACGGCCGGAACTCGCGCACGTCGTCGCCGAGACGGCGATGCGCGGGGTGAGCGGCGCGGCCCCGTCGCCCGGCCGGGCGCAGCTCGAACGGCTGCTCGATGCCGAGGTGCCGTCCCTGGACGCGGCGCAGCGCCGGGCGGTCATCGCGGCCCTGTCGCACCTCGACTCGGTCGGGGCCTGGGTGACGTTCCGCCGCGAGTTCGGCATGGACGGGCGTGACATCGCCGACGCCGCGGCGTGGGCGGCCGAGGCGGTGCTCGACCGCCTCCGCGACCGCACCACCCCGGCCTGACGCCGGAGCAAAAGGCCGGCCCCGCCCCGTCACACCTGGTTGGACGGATCCTCGGCGAGCAGCTTGTCGACCTTGCCGTCGATCTCGGCGAGGGCCGCCTCGGCACGGGCGTGCTCCCCCGGCACATGGGCCAGGATCGAGCCGGCCTCGGCCACGTAGGGCGCGGTGCCCGGCTCGAAGTTGATGTTCCACTTCGTCTTCCACACCCGCTCGGCGGCGCTGGTCGCGGCCTTGTCGATCTGGGCGGCCAGCCACTTCTTGTCGGCTTCGGTGAGTGCCACGGGAATGTCCTCCAGATGCCAGGAAGCGGTCGAGGCTTCGAGCTTCGTCTCGTACGAGGCGGAGAAGTGCGCGTGCTCGGTGTGCGGGCTGTCCCCGGTGTACGAGCGCTGCTTCCAGCCGTTCGACGCCTCCCAGATGCGCCGGTTGTAGATCACGTAGCGCAGTCGTTTCTCGGTGCCGCTGCGGCAGCGGGCGAGCACGTGCTGCACCACCATCTCCATGGTCAGGTTGGGTTCGCGCAGGTCGGTGTCGAGGTCGATGGCGTGGACCTCGTGTTTGGAGTCGGCGTCCCGGATCGGGACCCGGCCGACCTCGTCGTCGTTGTGGTCGGAGACCCGGTTCTGGTGCGCCGAGTCGCCGATGGTGCCGTCGCTGGACTTGTCCCTGTTCGGCGCGAGCCGGTTCAGCTCGGTGCGCAGTTGGCCCAGGCACGGCACGAGAAGCCAGGTGGCCATCGAGCTCCTCTCAGCGTCCGTCAACCCCGTCTGTCGCTTGTATATCTCCCGGAGGTACGCGCGGAAATCACCCGAAGCCGCGATTATGAGTGCCAAATTGGTCTTTTGTGACGCCGATCACCATGTGAAACGACCGGGATAGACCACATCGGCCAGTTCCTTCTGACCCTCGGCGTTCGGGTGGAAGTAGTCGAACTGGTTGAGCTGATCGATGGCGAATCGGACCCGGTGGGCAGCTCCGCCATCCCAGCGGCAGCGGTCCCCGTACTCCCGGCAGGCTTGTCGCAGTTGGGTGTTGTAATCGTCGATCCGGTCCCGGACGCTCTCCCGCCGCTCCTGATCGGCATCGGCGGTGGAGGTCGGGTCGGCCAGCATCGACGGGCAGATGCCGCCCCGGCTCCAGATCTCGGTGGCCTTCGGGTTCTCCCGGCCCACCTCCCAGAGGCGGTAGAGGTCGGGGATGCTGACCACCAGCACCCGCGCCTTCGGCAGGCCCTTGCGCAGCCGGGCCAGCCCGCGGTCGACCTGCGCACGGAAGGTGTCGACGGGTGTCATGTCCTGCACCCGGCCGGCGCATGCGTCGTTGGCCCCGATCAGCACCGTCACATACTGCGGTTTCAGCTGGACCGCCCGCTTGGCCTGGTCGTCCAGCGCGTCGGCCTCGGCGCCGGGGTTGGCCAGGTTCTCGGCGTTGCCCTGGATGCTGTCGTTCTTGTCCAGGATCCGCTGGTAGTGGCTGTTGATCGCCTCGTTCGTCCCGGTCGACCAGGAGTTGCGGGTGCAGGCCACGTAGGCGAGACAGGCGCCGAGCCCGGCGGTGATCGAGTCGCCGAGCGCCACCATCGAGGCCGGGTAACCGGCCGCCGACCTGGTGGGCTCCGGCTTCCCGGAGGCGCCCGGGGTGGCCCGGCCCGCCCCGTCACAGGCCAGTGCGAAAACGGCGAGCAGGGCCAGAGCGGCGACGTGCCATCGTCGAATCACCGTTCCAGCTTGCCTCACCCGTCACGCCGGCCCCAATCAGCTCACCTCGGAGATCGGGCGCAGATAGGACGGATCGCTCAGCACCCGGTCGACCTCGCCCATCAGCGCCTCGGCCCGGGTCGCGACCGTCGCCTGCCGGGCCAGGATCTCGTCGACGTTGAACCGGTCCACGGCCAGGCCCGGCACGTACAGCCAGCCCTTGGGCAGCGCCTTTCCGCTCTTGGCGTGTTCGGCCTGGAGCCGGCCGGCGACGGCGCCCTTCACGTAGTGCTCCGGCGACACCAGGATCAGGTCGCCGGTCTTGACCGCGGCCAGCGACTTGGGGTCGATGTCGAACGCGGCGGCCACCCAGGAGGCGACCTCCCGGCGGCGGATCTCGGCGAGGTTCCAGCCGTCGGCGTCGCTGGTCCCGATGAAGGCGAGGGCCGACGGGTTGACCTTGACGAGCGTCTCCCAGGCCTCCATGTTCGCCTCCACCTCCTGTTTCGTGTCGAAGGGGCCGAACACGCTGACGGCCGGCAGGCGCTCCTTGAACTCGTCGCGGATGCCCATGGCCCGGCGGTCGAGCACCGAGACACCCGGTGACGAGGTGCCCAGGACGACCTTGCCGGTGGCGTTCGACGGCAGCTGGGTGATCACCTTCCGGGCCAGCAGCCGGCCCAGCTCGTAGCTGTCGTTGCCGACGAACAGCTGCACCCCGGCCGACGGCAGGGCCGGGCTGTCCACCGCGATGACCGGGATGCCGTCGGTGATCGCGGTCGCCAGGGGCTCGGCGAACAGGTCCGGGTTCAGGGTGAAGACCGAGATGCCGTCCGGGGCGGTCTTGCGCATCTCCTGGAAGAGGGCGAGCTGCCGCGGGCCGTCGATGATGTTGGGCCCGTCCACCTGGAGGCTGACGCCTTTGACCTGGTTCACCCCGGCGATGAAGCCGAGCGACATCTCCTGCGAGTAGTTGAGCTGCTTGTTCGCCACCACGAACCCGACCGTGGGCGTGCGGTCCCCGTCGTTGTCCTGTTTCGTGCACGACGCCGAGCCGAGGAGGAGCAGCACCAGCGCACAGCGAAAGATCCGATATTTCATAGCTCTTCCATGTTCGACCCTCGGCCAAGTCAGTATGAGGGATCTCCTTTAACCGGGCGTCGGTTCAGCCGATCGATAGCACCGCGAGCGGAACCCTCAAGCGGTCCGCCTCGGGATGTTCTGTGGAGGTATCGGGGTGCTCGGGAAGGTTGTCCGTAGCAAGGCCGTGGCGCGTGCCGCCGTCATCGGTCTCGCGGTCGGTGTCTTCGCGCTGGCCGCTCTGGCCGCGATCAGCATCACCACCAACGCCAGGACCACCAGCCACGTACGGCACGTCTCACAGATCAGCGATCACTGGGCCGAGCTGGATGTCAACATCAGCGTCGAGACCGAGGCGCTGAACAGTTACGTGGTGGCCAAGAAATTCGGCCGGGACCTCCTGGACAGCGCCCTGCACTCGGCCAGCCCCGGGCTGGCCTGGCAGGCTCGCAACGGTGATGAGCTGGACGCCCAGAACGCGCAACTGGCCACCGACGCGTATGGCGCGTTCACCCAGACGCTCATCGACGTGCGCCGGTCGACCAGTGATCCCGAGTACACCCAGATGCTCGCCGACCAGGCCGCCCTCGGCTCGTCGATGCTGCGCAAGATGGCCAACGCGAACGTCACCAGGCACCGGCTGGCGATGGACGCCTACCTGGCCGACGCCGACGAGTTCAACCAGAAACTGAGCCTCGCCGCGACCGTCGTCTGCGGCACCGACTTCCTGCTGCTCGTGCTCTGCGCGTCGATCCTGCTCACCCACCAGCGCCGGATCGAGGGCCAGGCGGTGGAGAGCCGCTACCGGGCGCTGCACGACGAGCTGACCGGGCTGGCCAACCGGGCGCTGCTGGCCGACTCGATCGACGCCGCGCTGTGGGAGGCCGAGCAGCAACACGAATCGGTCGGCCTGCTGCTGCTCGACCTCAACAAGTTCAAGGAGGTGAACGACACCCTCGGCCACCACGCCGGCGACCTGCTGCTCAAGGAGGTGGCCGACCGGCTGACCGCCGCGGTGCGCACCTCGGACACGGTGGCCCGGCTCGGTGGCGACGAGTTCGCCGTCCTGATGCCGGAGATCAACTCGCCGGAGCACTGCTCGGAGATAGCGCGCCGGCTGCTGGAGTCGCTGGAGGGCCCGGCCGACCTGGAAGGCGTGACCGTCGACATCAGCGGCAGCATCGGCGCCGCCGTCTACCCGCTGCACAGCTCGTCCGGCGCCGAACTGCTCCAGCACGCCGACATCGCCATGTACACGGCCAAGCGCAACCGGCTCGGGATCGCCGTCTACGACCCGTCCGCCGACAACCACAACTCGCAGCAGCTCAGCCTGATCGGTGAGCTGCGCCGGGCCATCGACGAGGACGAGCTGGTGCTGCACTACCAGCCGAAGGTGTCGACCAAGACCTGGCGGGTGGTCGGGGTGGAGGCGCTGATCCGCTGGGAGCACCCGGTCCGCGGGCTGCTCCAGCCGGGCGAGTTCATCCCGCAGGCCGAGGAGAACGAGATCATCGTGCCGCTCACCGACCGGGTGCTGACCATGGCCCTCAACCAGCACCGGATCTGGCGGGCCCAGAACACCCCGCTGCCGGTCGCGGTCAACGTGCCGACCGTCTGCCTGCTGGACGACACATTCCCGGACCGGGTCGCGAAGGCTCTCGCGGCCTCCGGCGTCAACCCCGGCGCGCTCACCCTGGAGATCACCGAGACGTCGATCATCAGCGATCCGGTACGCGCCTCGAAGATCCTGACCGACCTGCGCGCGATGGGCGTCCGGCTGTCGGTGGACGACTTCGGCACCGGCTACTCGTCGATGTCGTACCTGCAGAGCATGCCGCTGAACGAGCTGAAGATCGACCGCAGCTTCATCAAGACGCTGTCCGACTCGCACGGCGGCACCGCGATCGTCCGCGCCGTGCTCGAACTGGCCCGGGCCCTCGACCTGGAGGTGGTGGCCGAGGGTGTCGAGGACGAGGAGACCCTGATCCTGCTCGGCAACATGGGCTGCACCAACGCGCAGGGCTACTACATCAGCCGCCCGGTCCGCGCGGCCGACCTGATGAAGTGGCTGGGCCGGCCCGCGCTGGAACACGTCTGACCACAGGCACCACAGAACCGCCCCCGGTGATCCGTACCCGGGGGCGGTTCTGCTTTTCTCGAAGTTTCCTGGAAATCGTCTACAACCGATCCGTGCGTGCCCCCGTCGGACAGGATGAGACAGCGACAGGGAGCGGAACCCATGCCGGAACGATCCGACCGTGACTACCTGGCATACGTGCACGCGCGCGTGGCAGGTCTGCGGCGTACCGCCTTTCTGCTCTGCGGCGACTCCCATCAGGCCGACGACTTCGTCCAGGAGACCCTGACGAAGCTGTACGCCAGGTGGCCGCGGATCGGGCGGGTGGAGAACGTGGACGCGTACGTGCACACCATGCTGGTCCGGGTCTTCCTCGACGACCGGCGGCGGGGCTGGTGGAAGGTCCGGTTGCTGACCGGCCCGCCGGAGCCGCCGCCGTCCGACCTGAACCCGGAGGACGGGCCGGCGGTCCGGACCGCGCTGGCGAAACTGCCACCGCGGCAGCAGGCGGTGCTGGTGCTCCGCTACCTGTGCGACAAGCCGGTCCGTGAGGTGGCCGAGCTGCTCCGGTGCTCGGAGGGCACGGTGAAGAGCCAGACCGCGCACGGGATCACCCGGCTGCGTGCCCTTCTCGGCGTCGCCGACCTCGAACCAGCTGTCTCGCCGGATCGACGGTGAACGACGATGAAAGATGAGGACGAGATGACCGACGAACGCGCGGTCCGGCTGCTGCTCCCACTCCGGGAGGAGCCGGACGGCCCGGCGCGGATCGACGTGCCCCGGACCATGGTGGAGGGGCGCCGCCGCCGGGTGCTGCGCCGCTGGTCCGGAGGCGCCGCGCTGATCGCGCTGACATCGGTGGCCGCGGGTGGCGGCACCCTGGCGGTCGCGGCGCTGCGCGACGGCAGCCCGGTCCCGGTGCCGACGGTCACTGCCACGGCGACCCCGAGTGCGGTGGCGGCCGCGCCGGCCCAGCCGACCGGCTGCACGGTCACCCGGCTGCCCACCGACGGTGTGCGCAAGGCGGTGGTCACGGCCGGCGACCCGACCGGGCGCTACCTGGCCGGGCGGACCTACCAGCCGTCGCCCGGCCCGATCCTCTGGAAGGACGGGAAGATCCTGGACCGGCCCCGGCTGACCGGCGACGACCCCAGCTTCGACGACATCAACAGCTCGGGCGTCGCGGTCGGGTCGGCGTTCCTCGGCGACCTGCAACAGCAGGGGTACGCCTACCGCGACGGCCGGGTGACCGAACTCGACGGGAAGCACACCGTGCCGATGGCGATCAACGACGCCGGTGTCATCGTCGGGACGATCGGCGAGGTGCTCAAGGAGGTGCCGGTCCGGTGGGACTCGGCCGACGCGAAGGCCGAGCCGCTGCCGATGCCGGCCGGCATGACCACCGGCAGCGCCGACGCCATCGCCGAGGACGGCACCGTGGTCGGCAGTGTCGCCACCGACAGCCGCGCCACCGCGAGCGGCTATCTGTGGCTGCCCGACGGCACCGGCCGCAAGATGGCCCGGCCCGAGGTCGACGGGGTGGAGGCCGACTACTTCTGGCCGGAGTCGATCACCAACGGATGGGTGGCCGGGCGGGCCGTCGACGACAGCCCGGACGGCAGCACCCGGTCGTTCGCCTCGATGCGGTACCGCATCGCCGACGGCACCTACCACCCGCTGCCGCAGAGCGTCTTCCCGGCCCTGATCGCCGGCAACGGCTGGGTCGCCGGTGAGGCCGGGCCGCCGGTCATCCTGGCCGGTTCGAAGGTGGTCGAGCTGCCGCGGTACCGGACGCTGAAGGAGTACCAGATCTCCTACTACAGCGCGGACGGCCGCCGGGTCGCCGGGCACAGCACCGACTCGGAGGGCGACCAGGTCGGCAACGAGCCGCTGCTCTGGACCTGCCGGTAACGCACGGGCGGGGGGGGGCGGGGGGGGGGCCCCCCCCCCGGGCGGGCGCCCGGCGGAGGGTGGAGGGCCCGCGGGGGGCACAGGAAGGGGCGCTGGCGGAGGGCGGG
>NZ_JBEZXU010000068.1:39688-63252 GCF_040638175.1 Actinoplanes sp. NPDC026670 | reverse complement strand
GCTGCCGGGGAAGTTCCCGATCGGCATGCTCGCCCGGTAGATCTTGCCGTTGTCACCGGCGAAGAACAGGTACATGTTGCTGGAGTCACCGATGACGGCCTGGTCGATCGGCCCGGTGCTGGAACCGGTGATGGTGCCGGAGAACAGGGTCTGCGGCGACGACCAGCCGTTCGGGTTGGTCGGGTCGCTGGAGGTGCGGTAGGAGAAGGCCGGGCCACCCCACTGGTAGGCGAGCACCCAGATGTTCTTCGGCGCGAAGTAGAACAGCGACGGCGCGACGGTGCTCGACGACATGGTGTTCTGGCTGGCCGAGGCCATCTCCGACCAGTTGGTGAACAGCCCGAAGTTCATCGAGCCCCAGGTCGTGCCGGTGTCGTGGGTGGTGGCGTAGACGAGCTGCCGCCCGTTGTACGGAACCGTGGTGAAGTCCTTGAGCGACACCCAGCCGGCTTTCGGGGTGGCGAGCTGACCGGTCGAGGTCCAGCGATACGTGGCGGGCAGCGCACAGGAGCCGGAGGGTTCCGGTGTGGGCGACGTGGGCGATGTGGGCGATGTGGGCGTCGTGCCGCCGGTGCAGGCGACGCCGTTGAGGCTGAACGCCGACGGCGCCGGGTTGCTGCCGGTCCACGAGCCGTTGAAGCCGAACGAGACGGTGCCGTTGGTGGGGATGGCGGCGTTGTAGGTGACGTTGCGGGCGGTCACCGCGGCGCCGGACTGGGTGAGTGTCGTGTTCCAGGCCTGGGTGACGGTCTGGCCGGCGCTGTAGGACCAGGTCAGCGTCCAGCCGTCGACCGGGTCGCCGAGGTTCGTCACGGTCACGGCGGCGCCGAAGCCACCCGTCCACTGTGACGAGACGGTGTAGTTCACCGAGCAACCGGCGGCCGCGGCGGCCGGCAAGGCGACGGCCAGTGTCGCCGGGCCGAGCAGCACGACAGCGCCCAGCAGGGCGCCTCTGCTTCTGCGCATGCACTTCTCCTGACGGGGATCGCGGTTCGCCAGTCGTGGGGGACGACTATTTCGCAGGCGTGGGCACCGCTTTCGCACAGATTACGGGAGCGCTCCCATACTGGGCATCCTCGACTATCCGGAATGAGTGGGCGTAACAGTTTTCGAATCACTTTCGCCCCACCGATCACAACGGCACCCAGTCGGGCCGAACGCTCGCACCGGATCGGTTTCGGGGCCGATCATGACGGGGTGACGATCCTGACCCGAATGCGCCTGGGCGTACGGCTGGCGGTGGCTTTCACCGTCATCGTCGGGCTGATGCTGCTCATGATGACGGAGGCCCTGGCCACGTCGGCGAGCCAGCACTCGGCGACCGATCGGATGGAACGCGCCCAGCAGTTCGTCGCCACCGTCAAGGACGCGAAGTTCTCCGCCGCCGACTTCAACGGCTGGCAGACCGCGTACGCCTTCGACGCGCTGCGCGGTGTCGCGAACGCCGCCACCGACACCGGCTCGTCACGTGCCGAGTTCCTCGCCTCGGTCGGCACGTTCCGGGCTCGCGCCGAAGCCGCGGCCGGTCTGGCGCCCACCGACGAGGCCCAGGACGACCTGACACAGATCGGCGCGGTGCTCGACGAGTTCATGACCGTCGACGACGAGATCGCCCGGCTCTACGGGATCAACAACGACCGGGCCGCCAACGAGCTCGTCCTCGGCAAGGAGATCGAACTGTTCAAGCAGATCGGGGACCTGCTCGACCAGACCGCCGCCACCGCGGACAGCGAGTTCGCCACCGCCAAACGCGAGGCCGCCGAGGCGCACACCACGGGCACCCGCCTGACCTGGGCCGTCGGCATCGGCGCGGTCATCCTCGCGGTGGTGCTGGCCGCGCTGGTCACCCTGTCGGTGACCCGTCCGGTGGAGCGGATCCGGCAGCGGCTGGAACTGCTCGCCGACGGCGACCTGGCGTCTCCGGTCGAGATCAGCGGCCGGGACGAGGTCGCCGACATGGCCGGCGCCCTGGACCGCAGCCTCCAGTCGCTCGGCCAGGTGATGCGGACCATCGACGACTCGTCGTCCGCGCTGGCCGCCGCGGCCGAACAGATGTCCGCGGCGTCCACCCAGATAGCCGCGTCCGCCGAGGAGTCGGCGGTGCAGGCGCAGGCGGTCGCCGAGGCCGCGAACCAGGTGTCGAACAACGTGCAGGCGGTCTCGGCCGGCAGCGAGCAGATGGGCGCGTCGATCCGCGAGATCGCCCACTCCACCAGTGAGGCGGCCGCCGTCGCGATCACCGCGGTACAGGCCGCCGAAGCCGCCAACAGCACCGTGGCGTCGCTCGGTGAGTCGTCCCGGGAGATCAGCGAGGTGGTCAAGGTGATCACGTCGATCGCCGAGCAGACCAACCTGCTGGCCCTCAACGCGACGATCGAGTCGGCGCGGGCCGGGGAGGCCGGCAAGGGCTTCGCCGTCGTCGCCGGCGAGGTCAAGGAACTGGCCCAGGAGACGGCACGGGCCACCGAGGACATCATCCGCCGGGTCGACGCCATCCAGACCGGCACCACCAGCGCGGTCGCGGCGATCGGTGAGATCGCCGCGGTGATCCAGCGGGTCAGCGACTACCAGACCACGATCGCGTCGGCGGTCGAGGAGCAGACCGCCACCACCGCCGAGATGAACCGCAGCGTCTCGGACACCGCGCAGGCAGCCGACGCGATCGCGGTGAACGTGTCGACGGTCGCCGAGGCCGCCCAGCACACCACGCACGGCGTCACCGAGGCGCAGCAGGCGACCGCGGAACTGGCCGGGATGTCGGCCAACCTGCGCACCCTGGTCTCACACTTCCGTTACTGACTCCAGATCGCTCGCAGGTGCTCGGCTTCGGCGGCGGCCTGTGCGTAGCCGGCCTCGGCGGCCGGGCGGCGTCGGGCCGGATCGAGCACGTTCGCGCCGATCGCCCGGACCGCGGCGGCATCCGGGGCGATCACGGCGCCCCGCACGCCCAGGCACTTGAGCTGCACGTCCGGACGGCCGGACCGGCGCGCCGAACGGGTCGTCGGCGCCAGCACCACCACGCGCCCGGCGCCTTCGGCGAGGTCCACGTTGGCCACCGACCGCACTCCCCCGTCGACATAGCGGACGCCGTCGATCGCCACCGGCGGCCACACCAGCGGCACCGCGCAGCTCGCGGAGACGGCGTCGATCAGCGACACTCCACTGTCGGCGTCGAAAACGCGTACCGCCCCGGTCTCGGCCTCGACCGCGGTGATCCGCAACCGGACCGCGGGCCAGGCACCGTCGCCGATCCGCCGGGCGATCACCGCCCGGCGTTCCGCTTCCGGAATCGTGCGGGTGCGCAGCGCCCGCCGCCCCAGCCAGGCCCGCCCGCGCACCGGATCACCGGGCCAGAGCCCGGCGACCATGAAACCCAGAATCACTCCGGGCCCGATGCGAGCGGTCAACTCACCGGTGGCCTCGGCGAGCTGCCCGGCATAAAGATCCTTCAGCGGTACGCCGGACAGCACCTGAGCAGCCACGGAGGAACCGGCCGAGGTCCCCACGAACAGCCCGGCATCGGTGAGATCGACGCCACGTTCGGCGAGCCCGTGGAGCATCCCGATCTCCCAGGCGACGCCCGTGACGCCGCCCCCGCCGAGCACGAGCGCCTTCCCGTCAACACCCATACGACCGATCCAAGCACGTCGTGGTCGTCAGGCGAAGCCGCGCAACCTCATCAGCGCCTCGGTGTCGACGTCGCGGCCCCGGAAATTGCGGAACGCCTCGTCCGGCGCGACGGAATTGCCGACCGAGAGGATGTCGTCGAGGAACGCCTTGGCTGTGGCCGGGTCCCAGGCGCCCTTCTCTTCGAACACTTCCCACACGTCGGCGGTCAGCGCGTCGGCCCAGAGGTAGACGTAGTAGCCGGCCGAATATCCGTCGCCCGAGAAGATGTGCCCGAACTGGGTCGGGCGGTGCCGCATGACGATCTCCCTCGGCAGGCCGATCTCGGCCATGCAGCTCTGCTCGAAGGCGTCCGGGTCGATGGCCTCGTCAGGCGTCGCCGCCAGGTGGATCCGCATGTCGTAGATCGCCGAGGCGAGGAATTCGACGGTGCTGAAGCCCTGGTTGAACGTCAGCGATGTCTGAATCTTGGCGAGCAGTCCGGCGGGCATCGGCTCACCGGTGTCGACGTGCAGCGCGAACCGTTCGAGCACCTCGGGCGTCGGGAGCCAGTGTTCGTTGATCTGGCTGGGGAACTCGACGAAATCGCGTTTGACTGCGGTGCCGGCGACCCGCGGATAGGTGACGTTCGAGCTGAGGCCGTGCAGGGCGTGGCCGAACTCGTGGAACATGGTGATCGCGTCGTCCCAGGAGATGAGGACGGGGCCGGCGCCGGATTTCACGAAGTTCGAGTTGTTGGAGACGATCGGGGTGACGTCACCCTGGAAACGCTCCTGGGTGCGGTACTCGTTCATCCACGCACCGGAGTTCTTGCCGGCGCGGGCGTAGGGGTCGAAATACCACAGGCCCACCCGCTCGGACCCGCGCGTGACCTCGTAGACCGACATGTCCTCGTGGTAGACGGGCAGACCGTCGAGTTCGGCGAACCGCAGGCCGTACAGCCGTTCGGCGGCCCAGAACATGCCGTCGCGGATCTTGTCGAGCTGGAGGTAGAGCTTGACCTCGTTCTGGTCGAGGTCGTATTTCGCCTTGCGCACCTTCTCCGAGTAGAACCGGTGGTCCCAGGCCTCGATCGTGATGCCGGCGCCCTCCTCGTCGGCGATCGCCTGCATGTCGGCGATCTCCTCCTGGGCGCGGCGCAGGGCCGGGCCCCACAGCTTGGTCATCAGGTCCATGGCGGCCTGCGGAGTCTTCGCCATGTTGTTCTCGACGACCCAGTGGGCGTGGGTCTCGAAGCCGAGCAGCCGGGCCCGCTGGGTCCGGAGCTGGAGGATCTCGCTGATCACGGCCTTGTTGTCGGTGGCTGTGCCGTTGCCGCCCCGCGAGATCCACATGCGCCACCCCTGCTCGCGCAGGTCACGGCGGGCGGAGTAGGTCAGGAACGGCTCCATCGAGGAACGCGTGTTGAGGAAGACCCACTTGCCCTTCTCCCCGTGTGCCTCGGCGGTCGCCGCGGCGGCCTCGCGCAGCGATTCGGGCAGGCCGTCGAGATCCGCCTCGGTCTCGATGGTGAGCCGGTAGTTCTCCTCGTCGGCGAGCTCGTTCTGGCTGAACTTCGTGTAGAGCGAGGCGAGCCGCTGATTGAGGCCCTTCAGCGCGGCCTGGTCGGCGTGGCCGAGCGCCGCGCCCTGCCGGGTGAAGTTCCGGTAGTAGATCTCGACGAGGCGCTCCTGCTCCGGCGACAGGCCGGCGCCGGCCCGGCCGTCGTGGACCGCCTTGATCCGGGCGAAGAGCTGGGCGTTCTGAATGATGTCGTCGGCGAAGGCCGACAGGACCGGCGACATCTCGGTCTGCAGATCCTGCATCGCCTGGTCGTTCATCGCCGAGGTGAAGATGCCGAAGAACCGTTGCGCACGGTCGAGGTCACGGCCGCAGGCTTCGAGCGCCTCGATGGTGTCGGCGAAGGTCGGCGTACCGGCCGCGCCGGCTATCTCGGCGATTTCGGCCCGTTTGAGCTCCATGCCCTTCTCGAGCGCTGCTCTGATCGAGGCCGGGTTCACCTGATCGAAGGGCGGGTAGCCACCATGCTCTCCAGTCCACACCCCGGTCAGCCTATCCCCCGGCCGGCGGACCGGTCAGCCCGCTTCCACCGCTGCCGGGCGGGCGGAGAAATTTGGGGGCTGCGCCCGCATGCGCGCGGATCGGCTGCCATCGGAGGGTGGGCACCGGATCTTGTCCGACCTCACCAAGGAGCCACCTGTGTCGTCCCTGCGGTCCAGAATCGCCACCCTCGCCGCGCTCACCACGGCGTCCACCGTCGCCGCGGGCACCTTCGCCGCCACCCCGGCGTCCGCCGCCGCCGCATCCGTCATCCTGGTCGGCAGCCTCGACCAGATCTCGATCTTCGCCGGTGAGGGCGCCCAGGACGCCGACAACACCATCACCGTCACGCCGCGCTCACCGGGGATCGCGATCACGGACACCGACGCGGGCGTACGGATCGTGGACGACCGTGGCCGCTGCCGGCAGATCGACGCGAACACCGCCCACTGCGACGCGGCGATCAGCCTCACCGTCTGGCTCGGCGACGGCAACGACAGCTACACGAGCAGCAGCACGGTGCCGGCGGTGATCTACGGCGGGAACGGGGCGGACACGGTCCAGGGCGGCGGCGGCCGCGACGAGGTGTACACCGAAGACGGCGTGGACGTGCTGCGTGGTGGCGCCGGCGACGATCTGCTCGACGGCGGGGACCTGGGCGACGTCATCGAGGGTCAGGCCGGCAACGACACGATGTGGGGCTACGAGAACGACACCGCGTACGGCGGCCCGGGCGACGACCGTTTCCACGAGGCCCTCGGCTTCACCATGGACTTCTACGGCGACGACGGCAACGACACGGTCTACTCGACCCGGATCGAGGGCGGGGTGCACGACTTCTTCGGCGGCGCCGGTTTCGACACGATCGACTACTCGGCCTGGGACCGCATGGTGCACGTGTCGCTCGACGGTGACGACGACGACGGCGAACGCGGGGTCGCCAACTGCGAGGCGTGGTTCCCCTGGTCGTGCAGCAGCTGGCGGCCCCGGCACAACGTGCACTCCGACTTCGAGAACGTGGTCGGCTCCCCGCAGAACGACTGGATCGAGGGCAACGGCCAGGGCAACGTCCTGTCCGGCCAGGGCGGCAACGACGTGGTCGAGGGCTTCGCCGGCAACGACACGGTCGACGCCGGCACCGGTGCGGGCCAGACCGACCAGCGGGTCCACGGCGGCGACGGCAACGACGTGTGCCGTGGCAGCGGCGTGAGCAGCTGGCCCGGCTGCGAGAGGTGAGAGCCGGTTCGGCTCAGTCGGCGAGCAGCTTCCGGGCGTACGCGATGAGGTGCGCCCGGTCCGGCTGCCCGGTGCGCTGCCGCAGGCTGCCGATGTGCCGTTCCACCGTGCGCGGCGACAGGAACAGCCGCTCCGCGATCTCGGTGTTGCCGAGGCGTTCGGCGACGAGCCGCAGCACGTCGTACTCCCGCACGGTGACCCCGATCAGGCGCAGCCGGGCCGGCAGCGTGTCGTGCCCGGCCCGCCGCTGCCGGTTGCCCGCGCCCGCCTCCCGCAGCAGCGCCCGGCAGCCGGCGGCGGCCCGCGTGCGCCCTGAATCGTGGAAGAACTCCTCGGCCGCCCGCAGCCAGTCCAGCGGCGCGCCCCACCCTTCGGCCAGCGCGGCCGGCGCGGCGACCCGGGCGGCGAGATGATGATGCAGCGGGGTACGGGCACCGGCGGCGAACGCCTCGGCGAGCGCCTCCTCGGTCTCCGCCGTACGCCCGTCGCGCCCGAGCAGGATCGCCCGGCTCCAGGTGAGGAAGCTGCGGTGGAACGCCTGTTGCGAGAGCGGCGAACCGGCCAGCTTGTCGTACTCGGTCCACCCGGCCAGCCCACGCCCGACCCGCAGCAGCAGCTGGGCCGTGCGGTGCCCGGCGCCACGCAGATGACCGGCCGCCTCGACGGCGGCCTCCGCCTCGCCGAGTTCGCGCAGCGCCCGCTCCGGGTCCTCGTCCATCCAGGAGCAGACGGCCCGCAGATACCACCAGGTTTCCGCGCCGTGGGCGAACATCTCCTGGGTCACCAGCGGTTCCAGCACCCGTTCGAGGGCGGCCCGGTCGGGGCGGCAGGCGGCGAGCGTGGCCGCTCCGGCGAACGCGACGAGCTGGAGCTCGGGCTGCCGCAGCCGGTTCCCGGCCTCGGTGGCGTGGGCGAGATGCCGTTGTGCGTCGCCGGTCGCGCCGCGCAGCAGGTAGGCGATCGCCAGGTGGAAGTCGATCCAGGCGACGGTGATGACCACCCCGGCGTCGATCGCCTCCTGCCGGATCGCCAGCAGCGGCTCGATGTCGTTGGTGAGTTCCTTCGCGATCGTGGCCGATTCGACGGCGGCCCGCAGCCGCCAGTAGGGCAGGTCGTGTCGCCGGGCCACCTCCAGCATCCGTCGGGCGTGCCCGGCGGCAGCCGGCAGGTCGGTGTCCCGGGCGCAGCGGACCAGCACTTCCAGGGCCTCACAGGCGACCTCGGGCAGGGCTGCCCGCTCGGCGCCGGTGAGCGCGGCGGTCGCGTACCGCCGGCCGACGGTGATGCGGTCGGGGCGGGTCGAGGCGAAGCTGAGGAACGCGGCGACGGCGTCGATCGGCGCGGCCGGCTCCCCCGCGACGGCACGGGCGGCGGCGATCTCGTCGAGTCCCCGGTCCCAGGCGCCCGCGGTGGCGGCCGCACGGGCCCGGGCCAGCCGGGCGGCGACCCGGCGGGCCGGTGGCGCGTCGATCGCCGACAGCAGCGTGTCGAGCCGGTCGCCGAGTTCGAAGACCCGGGCCGCCTCGCCGGCCGCGGCCAGGGCGGTGGTCAGGGTCTCCAGCAGTCCGGCGGTCGTCGCCGGGTCGACGGCGTGGGTGAGCCCGCGGTCCAGCAGCGTCACCGCGGTGGCGATGGCGCCCTGCTCGACGGCACGCCGGCCGGATCGGGCGTAGCTGGCGGCGGCCCGATCCGGACGGCCGGCGGCGGCCCACAGCTCCGCGGCCTGCCACTGCCCGTCGTCACCGGCCTCGACGGCGGCGGCCGCCGCCGCGCACAGCCGGGCGCGTTCGGCCGGGAGCAGCCGGGCGAGCATCGCCTCGGCGGTCAGGGCGTGCCGGAAGCTGTACCGGTCGCCGGCGTCCGGGCCGACCAGCCGCGCTTCGCCGGCCAGCCGCAGACAGCGCAGCGCCTCGGTCTCCGATACGCCCGCGGCAGCCGCGGCGCCGGACATCGAGAAGGTACGGCCGAACACGGCGGCGCCCCGGAGAAAGGGCGCGACCCCGGCCCCGAGCCGCTCGACCCGGTCCAGGATGGCGGCCGTGACCGACGCCGGAACCGGACTCTGTGGGTCACCCCGGTCGTCGGCCAGGGCCGCGACGAGTTCCTCGATGACGAACGGGTTCCCCTCGGCGCCCCGGTCCACCCGGTCGACGAGCTCGCCGGGCGCCTCGCCGCCCAGGCACTGACTCACCAGGGCCGCGGTCTCGGCCCGGTCGAACGGCCGCAACTCGACGGTGACTGCCGCGCGGCGCCGGGCGGCGGCCGTGACGGTCTCCAGCGCCGGGCCCGGGCCGGGTCGCAGCGTCCCGACGATCAGCACCGGCTCGGTGGCCACGTTGTCGAGCAGGTAGTCCACGACGGCGGTGGTGTCCCGGTCGGCTTCGTGCAGGTCCTCGAGGATCAGCAGGCAGCCGGCGGCCCGCCCGCACAGGGCGAGCAGCCGCAGCATCGCCTCGGCCCGGACCAGCGGCGGGTCGGCCGGTCCCCCGCCGGCGGCCAGCCGCCACACGACGGGCTTGAACTCCCCGAGCCGGTCCAGCGTTACGCCGTCGAACCGGGTGGCCGTCAGCACCGCCTCGGACAGCGCCCGCAGGGGTGTGACGCCGGCCCGGCCCTTGACCACCCGCCCACCGGTCCGCGAATGCCCGGCGGCGGCCTCGGCGGCCAGCCGGCTCTTGCCGATCCCGGCCTCACCCAGCAGGAACACGGCGCCGCCGGCGCCGTCTCGCGCACGCCTGGCCGCCCCGTCGAGGAGGTCGAGCTCGGCCCGGCGCCCGACGAACGCACCCATTCCCGCCTCCAAGGAGTGAGCAGGTTCGATATCGGGCCCGGATCGTAGCAGCCGGCGGCCCGCTCCCGGCGGCATGACCCGATCGGGCCGCCCAGGCACGCTGACCTGCGACTTGAGGGCGGTCCGCGACGGTACCGTCGGTGCATGGTCAAGACCACCGAGGAACCACAGCCGTGGACCGCCCCTTCCGCCAGCGCGTCGCTCGGCGGTGGCCCGGCCCGCGCCTGCCGGGTCACGCGTGAGAACGACGGCACGCTCCGGCTGAGCCTCACCGGGTTCGCCATGATCGGTGTCGACGTGGCCCTGCTCTGGACGCAGAACGGCACCGGTTTCAGCATCGTGGGCACGGTCGTGCCGCCACCCGCCGGCGCCATGCCGGGCGTGTACATGCGGGTGGACACGACCGTGGGCGCCGTCGACCGGCGGCGCTCCCGGCGCGTCTCGGTCCAGGTGCCGGTCGTGCTGATCCTGCCGTCGGGTCAGATGTTCCCCGGCCTGGCGATCGACCTGTCGGTGGGCGGGGCCCGGGTCATCGTCGATCTCGACGTCGACGACCTCGGCGAGGAGGCCCTGCTCGACCTGGTCGACGGCCTGGCCCCGGGCGAGCTGGTCACCCTCTCGGTGCTGCTGCCGGACGGCCCCGCCGACGTCGACTGTCACGTGCGCGGCAGCGACGAGCTCGGTGACGTCCGGCTGCTGTTCGTGGACATGAACGCCGAGGTCCGCGACCGGATCGACGCCTTCCAGAAGACCCAGTGACCACCGCGGTGACCCTGGTGGCCGGCCAAGGGACCCGCCTGCCGGCCGCCCATGATCCCCGGCGGTTGTAGCGGCTATTGTTCGGGGATGTCGAGCCTCCACCGTGCCGGAAACCAGGAAGCCGTCGCCGCCAGGCGGGCGAGGATCGATGCCGTCCTGGCCCGGCGCAGCGGTTTCGTGCCGCCGGAGACCACGGCTGCGGCGTTGCGGTTCGCCGCCGACTACGCGCGGGTCAATCTGCTGACCTATCTGTACGACGCGCTCGACGCCCCGGCAGCCGGCGCCGGGTCGCCCGAGACCAATCGTGACCGGGCTCGGCGGGGTGCGGCGCTGTCCGAGTCCGATCGGGAGCCGGGTTCGCTGGGCGACCTGTTCGAGGCGCCGACCGGCGAGCGCGGGCCGTGCGCGCAGACCTGGGAGGACATGTGGTCCGATCAGTGGCTGCTCGACGGGCTGGAGCATTCGTTCACGCTGGCCGAGGCGGTGCTCGCCGGCGACATCGACACCCTGGAGATCATCGCCGGGGTGCCGCTGATCGACGCGATCACCGACCGGCTGCTGGCCTTCGGTGACGTCGACAACCAGGTGCTGTCGCTGGCCTCCGACGCGTACCGGGAGCGGCTCGGCGACCACGAGCCCACCTTCGACCCGGAGCTGATCGTCGACATGACCGCCCCGCTGTACGCGCTGCCGGCCCTGCTCCAGGAGGCCCGGCACGACTGGACCGAGACCGAGCGGCTCGCCCTGGTGATCGCCGGGCTGGCCCCGATCGAGTGGACCACCCCGCAGTTCTGACCGGACGACCCGCCGAGGCCTCCCTCAGGCGGCCAGGATCGCCTCGGCGACGACGAGATCCTGCCAGGACATGCCGGTGCCCTTGAACAGCACCGGGCCGTCCGGGCGCGACGGGTCGCCGATGGTGAGCAGCCGGTCCGGGTCGAGGGCGCCGTCGGCGACGGCCAGCACGATGTCGCCGGCCTCGCGCAGCGCTGTCGCCCGGTCCTCCACGATCACCGTGGCGCGGGCGCAGAACGCCGAGTCGACCTCACGGGCGTCCGGTTCGTGCGAACCGACGGCGACCACGACCACGTCGTCGCCGAGCAGGCCCGAGTCGAAGAGCGGCGCCCGTGCGGTGGTCGCGCACACCACCAGGTCGGCAGAGCGCAAGGCAGGATCAAGATCTCCTCCGCGGGTACGGGTGACGACCGTGACCGAGGCCGGCGCGCAGAGGTCGCCGAGCGTGCCGACATGCCCCCGCCCCTGTGGCCCGTCGCCGAACACCACGACGTGCGGGTGGGCGGGCAGGAACCGCCGGACCGCCGCGAACGACACCGCCGGGGTCCGCAGAGTGGTCAGCGCGGTGCCGTCGAGCAGCGCCACGGGTTGCAGGGTGACCGCGTCGAAGACGACGTAGACCGCGTTGATCCGGGGCAGTCCCCGCTCGGCGTTGCCGGGCGCGACGGTGACGAGCTTGACCCCGGCATGCGAACCGGACTCGGCCGGCATCATCAGCATCGAGCCGTGCCGCAGCGGCACACTGCTGCGGGCCGCCCCGGCCGACGTGTCGAGCCCGTCCCGGAGCGCGTCCTCGATGGCGGACACGGCCGCCGCCGGTGACAGCCGCGCGAAGATCTCCTCAGCCGCAAGGTAGGGGATCATCGGCTCGGGAACGCCTGGCCGACCGCGTCGGCGAACGCGCCCATCGACGGGAACTCCAGGTCGTAGCTGAAGGCCTCGCCCGGTTCGGGAGTGGCGCCCCAGCCCGGCCGGTCATGACGCCGGTTGATCCACACCGACGGCAGCCCCTCCCGTCTGGCCGGCACGTGATCGTGGAACAGGCTCTGCGCCACGTGCAGCAGCTGTCCCCGTTCGACGCCGAGGCCGGGCAGTGCGGCGTCGAGCGCACGGAAGTGCCTGTCGCCGGGTTTGTAACCGCCGACGTCCTCGGCCGTGATGATCGCCGCGAAGTCGCCGCGCAGGTGCCGGTTGCTCCCGGCGAATCCGTCCCGGTGCACGTTGGAGACGATGATCAACCGGTAGTGCTTCGCGAGCCGGGCCAGCGCGTCCGCCGAGTCCGGGAAGGCCGGCCAGTCCGGTACCGAGTCCGCCAGGCGCCGGGCCCACGTTTCCGGGACTTCCCGATCAAGACCTGCGCCGGTACGCCGGAACGCCTCAGCGAGCACGTCGGGGTAGAGCGGCGCGGGCGTGACCAGTTCGGCTGCCGCCTCGTGAGCGGCGTACGCCAGCAGCAGCTCTTCGTCGCCGATGTCGAGCCCCTGTTCGCGGGCCCAGGGCGCCAGCACGGCGGCGATGCCGGCCTCCCAGTCGATCAGGGTGCCGTAGCAGTCGAAACTGAGCGCCGCAAACCTGGTCAGGTCGATCGTCATGCCCGCAACTGTATGCGGGGCCGGATCCCGTCCAGGGCCATCGTGAGCACCCGGTCTCGCTGGGCGTCCTGCACGAAGTTGGCCCCGCTGACCCCGTTGACCAGGAACAGCACGTCGTCGAAGGTGACGTCGCCGCGGGCCGTGCCGGCGCGCTGGGCGCGTTCGAGCAGCGGCCGGCCGGCTGCGTGGATCACGTCCCGGCCGTTGACGAACATCTCCTCCCGGTGCGCGATCGCGTCGTAGACGGCCTTCTTGGTGGTCGCGTAGCTGACGAACTGCCGCAGCCAGCTCTCCAGCGCATCCCACGGTTCGAGGCCGTCGAGTTCGGCCGCCATCCGGGCGAGCGCCTCGACCTCGTCGGAGTAGACGGCTTCGAACAGGTGCTGCCGGGTCGGGAAGTTGCGGTACAGGGTCGCGATGTTGACCCCGGCCCGCCGGGCGATGCCTTCCAGCGAGGCACCGGCGCCCTCGGCGGCGAACATCACCCGGGCGGCGTCGAGCAGCGCGTCGAAGTTGCGCCGTGCGTCGGCGCGCGCGGGACGGCGTACCGCTGATCGGGTTTCCGGCTCGGTGGCCGCCATCACACATCCCCCCGGGCACGACCCTCGAAGTGAAGGGGTGCCTGCGCTAAAGTCAAGGCGTGCCTTCACTTATCCGAAGGCTCCCCTTACCTTATCCGGAACAGGCGGCACACCCATGACCACCATCGGTTTCCTCGGCAGCGGCAACATCGGCGGCGCCCTGGCCCGTCTCGCGGTCCGCGCCGGCCACGACGTCGTGCTCAGCAACAGCCGCGGTCCCGAGACCCTGCACGAGCTGGTCGCCGAGCTCGGCCCGCACGCCCGCGCGGCAACCCCGGCCGAGGCCGCGACAGCCGGCGACATCATCGTGGTGAGCATCCCGGTCCGGGCGTACCGGCAGGTCCCGGCCGCGCCGCTGCACGGCCGGATCGTCATCGACACCCTGAACTACGACCCCGCCCGGCAGGGCCGCGTCCCCGAGATCGACGCCGGCCACACCCCTGCACCGCTGCTGCTCCAGGCCCACCTGCCCGGCTCCCGGGTGGTGAAGGCGTTCAGCACGGTCTACTTCGCACACCTGCCCGCCCTGGCCCGCCCGGCCGGCGCCGCGGACCGCAGCACCCTGCCCATCGCCGGCGACGACCCGTCCGCCCGCAAGGCGGTTGCCGGTCTGCTGGACTCCCTCGGCTACGACGCCTACGAGGTCGGCCCACTCGCGGAGAGCCACCGCTTCGCCCCGGGCACCCCGGCCCAGCACGCCCACCTCGACCCGGCCGGCCTGCTGGCCGCCCCCGGCCGCCCGGTGTCAGCAGCCGATCTGGCAAAACTCCTCGCTACCGAAGTCACCGCCCACCGCAGGTGACCGGCGCTCAGGAGCCGGTCCGGATTCGGTCCGGCGGGCCGGCCTTGCGCATGCCCGGGCCGGATCGGGCCGGCCGGGCGTATGCCTGGGGGCCAGCTCGGGCCGGCCTTGCCTATGTCCGGGCCGGATCGGGCCGGTCAGTAGGCAACGCCGAGCGGCCGCCGGTTCGTGGTGGGGTCGTCGAGGGCGGCCAGCATGGCGTGGGCCACGTCGGCTCGGGCGATCGTGTTGCCGCGGGCCACGTTGGCGCCGACCGCGGTGCGGTAGCGGCCGGTCAGCGGCTTGTCGACCAACCGCGGCGGGCGCATGGCGGTCCACTCGGCGGGGCTCGCGGCCAGCAGGTCCTCCATGACGCGCAGGTCGGCGTAGACGTCCTTGAGCACGGCGCTGATCACCGGGAACAGGACACGCCGGTTGAGCAGGCTCTCGCCGTCGGGGGCGGGCCCGACCGGCGCCGCGCTGACCACGACGAGCCGGTGGACCTCGGCGAACTCCATCGCCTTCAGGATCGAACGGGTGGCGGTGGAAGCGACCGGGCCGTCGTGACGGCCGCGCGGGCCGATGCCGGACAGCACCGCGTCGCTGCCGCGCACGATCTCAGCGAGGTCGCCGGACCCGTCCAGGGCCGGCACCGCCATCGTGCGCAGCGCCGGGTGGGTCACCGGTAGCCGGGCCGGGTCGCGGACCACCGCCGTCACGGTGAATCCACGGTCCAGCGCCTGTCGCACCACGTGCCCGCCGATGCCGCCGGTCGCGCCGAAGACTGTCAGCCTCATCGTCGCCTCCAAGGTAGGGAACTCCGGTAACTGTTACCGTAGACGACAATTACGCTGTCGTACAATCTTCGGGTGTCCGACTCCGCACCAGGCACGAACCGGCCGCTGGCCGACCGGGCCAACTTCCTGCTCTCCCAGCTCGGCTTCCACGTCGCGCAGACGTTCGGCGCCCGGCTGGCCCCGCTCGGCATCGCGCCCAACCACTTCGGGCTGCTGATGCACCTCGAGCGGGACGAGGGCGGCACTCAGCAGCAACTGGCCGACGCGGTGGGCGTACACCGGAAGGTCATGGTCGGTTTGATCGATGATCTGGAGCGGCGGGGCCTGGTGGAACGCCGGCGGCATCCGGCCGACCGGCGGGCGCATGCGCTGTATCTGACGGCGGCCGCGCGTGCGCTCCTGCCACGGGCCCGCGAGGTAGCCGACCGGCACGAGGCGGAGATCCTCACCCCGCTCGGGCCGGACGAGCGGGCCCATCTGCTGGCCGCGCTGCAGAAGCTCGCCGCGCACAGCGGCAATCCGCCGGGAGCCCATCCGGGGCTGCGCCTCGGCGCGAAAGCCGCAGACCCGAAAGCCGCAGAACCGAAAAGCACGGCGCCGAAAGGGGCGGAGCCGGGAGCCGCGGGCGCCGGAACCGTGAAACACGCCTGACGGCTGTCAGGCGGTGCCGATCTGGAGGCGGATCGCCTGGTGGAGCGGGCTGTGGGCCTCGCCCGGGGCGATCCGGGTGCTGGTGTCCAGCGCCCGGGCGGCCCGGCCGATCCCGCCGACCTGGAGGTACGCCCGGGCCAGCGTCAGATAGTGGCCGGCGTGCTGTTCGCGTGGCAGGTCGTCGAGGCGGGCCGGTGGCAGCCGGTGGTGGACGCTGATGGCGTGGCCGCCGTCCCCGAGGTCGACGGCGGCGCTGGCCCGGGACAGTTCGACGGCGGTCGGGCCGAAACGGGTCCAGTAGCGGTCGGCGTCGCAGCCGAGCCGGGTGGCGACCGCCCCGGCCGACGACAGCAGGCTGCGGGTCGCGGCGGTGTCGCCCATCCGGGCGGCGGCGGCCGCGCTCTGCAGCAGCAGGGATCCGCCGATCACCGGGTCGGGGCCGCTGCTCGCGGGAAACGCCCTGGTCACTGCCATGGTCAGGTTGAACGCCGCGGCCGGGCGGCCGATCGCCAGCAGGGCCGCCGAGACGAACCGGGCGGCGGTCGCGGCCAGCAGGCGGTCCCGGCCCCGACCGGCCGCCTCGATCGCGCGGTCGGCGGTCAGCCACGACAGGTGGTACTCGCCGAGTTTCCGCAGCGCCGCGGCGGTCACCTGGTACGCCTGGCTGAGCAGCCGGGACGCCTCGGGACCCTCAGGCCCACCGGCCCGGGTGCGGTCCGAGACGGCGGCGCCGCGCAGCAGCCGGGGCAGGGCGGCCATCAGCGTGTCGTACTCGGCGTGGCTGTAGGCCTGCCACGCGTCGCGCAGCATCATGGTGATCGCGGCGAGCGACGGCACGGCGGTTCCCGGGCCGGGCCCCATCGCGTCGGTACGCTCCAGGAATTCGCGGACCCGGTCGAGGTTCTCGCCGATCGGGTCGCTCACGTCCAGGGGCTGTGGCTGCGGGTCGCGGCCCATCAGCAACGGCACGTCGATCCGCAGGACAGCAGCGATCTCGTGCACACTGTCACCGGGGTCGCCGTCGGCGAGGTCGTCGGAGCTCAGGTCACGGCGTCGGCGCCAGAACTCGACGCGCTCATCGCCGGGCAGTTCCTCACGCACACCCAGTCCTGCCTTTCGCATCCTGCCGGGCCCGGAGCGATGGATCAACGTCCATGACGGGCAGAGTGAAACTCATCGAAATCGTCTCAGAGACGCCGCCCCTGACGGTCGCACAATCTGTGCGGGCGGCCAGTGGACCACACCCGGACATTCCCGAGCATCATCGATGTCACCCGGTCGGCTGAATCTTGGAACAACTCCGAAAGACGTGGAACATGATGGATGTGTGCCGGATCTTCACGCCGTTCCCGCAGGACAGCCGCCGCCGATAGAGGCGGTGCACACCGTCGCCGAGCTCGCCGCCGCGCTGAGCGGGCTGCGCCGGTCGGCACGGCCGAGCCCGGCCGACGATCCGCCGACGCTGCGGGTGCTCGCCGACCGGACCGGGGTGCCGCTCACCACGCTCTCCAACGCGCTGTCGGGGCGCACGCTGCCGGGCACCCGGGTGGTCTACGAGTTCGCGCGGGCGTGCGGGCTGCCGGACGACGAGCTGGCGCAGTGGACCGAGGCGCGGCAGCGGGCGGCCGACAACCGCCGGGTGCGCCGGCAGGTGCCGGTCGCCGTCGCGCCGGCCATCGTCCCGGCGCCGACCGCCGGCACCGCCGCCATCCTGACCGCGATGCCCACGAATGTGGCGGCCAGCTATCTGGGCACGCTCGCGGCGGCCGAGGCGGGCCGGTACCTCACCGCGATGACCTCGGCGGCCGCTGTCGAGTGTCTGCGCGCGATGCCCGCGTACGCGGTGCTCGCCTGCCTGAACGCCATCGCGCCGGACACCGCCGCCCGGTTGTTCCAGGCCGAGGAGAGCGTCGTCGCGGCCGACCAGCTTCAGTCGATGCCGGCGGCCGGGGGCCAGGCGGTCCTCGCGGCGCTGCCGGTGGCGGTCGCGGCCCGGCTGCTGTACGAGATGCCGCGCGCCGCCGCCCTCGGGCTGGTCTCCGGCATGCCGACCGAGTGGAAGACCAGGCTGATGGCCGACGCCGCGCTGCCCACCGCGCTGGCCATCGAGGTGCTGTACAGCACGAGTTACAGCTGGGCGGTCGCCGTGCTGGACACGATCGACGCGGTCCGCGCCGCCAAGATCGTCGCCTCGGTCGCGCCCGACGCCGCCGCCGGGCTGCTCGCCGGGCTGTCCGCCGAACGCGCGGCCGGGCTGCTCGTCCGCACTCCGCCGGAACGGGCCGGGCACATCCTCTACGAGGCGGACCCGCAGCACGCCGCCACGTTGCTGGCCACCCTGCCGGCCGCGGCGGCCACCGCGATCGTGGCCGCCGCACCGCACACCGAGGCGGCGTTCCTGCTGGCGGCGGTCGGCCCCGACCACCGCGCGCAGTTGCTGGCCGAGGTCGAGCCCCGCCGGGCCACGGTGCTGCGGTCGATGATCCCGCTGGCCCGGGTGGCGCTCGCCCAGCGACGGCCGGCCGGCGGTCCGGCCGAGGATCAGGTGGTGGCGCCGGCCGGTTCCGGGGCCGGGCCGAGCGGCAGGTCGCGCATCCGGCGGATCGGCGTGGACAGGTAGATGATCGGCGACAACACGGTCAAGGATCCAAAGATCACCAATGTGGTACGGGCGCCGAGCGGCCCGGCCAGCACGCCCGCGAGCAGGCCACCGAGCGGGATGGCGCCCCAGGACACGAACTTGACCGTCGCGATCACCCGGGACAGCAGCTCCGGCGGGCTGGCCAGCATCCGGTAGGTGCGGGTGGTCACGCTGAGCACCACGGTGGACCCGGCGAAGATCAGGTTGCCGGCCGCGAACGCCACATAACCGGAGAGCCCCGTGCCGAGCGGGATGATCAGTGCCCCGGCCACCCCCACGACGGCCGCGATGATCAGGCCGCGGGCGGTGCCGACCCGGTCGGTGAACCTGGTGGTCAGCGCGGCCCCGATCAGCGTGCCCAGCCCGTCCGCGGCCAGCAGCACCCCGACCAGCAGCGGTGACGCGTGCAGCTCGCGCACCAGATAGAACGGGAACAGGGCGAGCATCGCGCCGCACACGAAGTTGGTGGCGGTGGCGTCCCACATGGCCGGGCCGATGATCGGATGGCGTAGCACGTACCGCCAACCGTCTTTGATCATGGTGACCATCGGCGGACGTTGCGCCGGCCGCTCCACCCGGCGCTCCGGAAGCGTCCGCAGCAGTGTCGCCGAGATCAGATAGCTGACCGCGTCGACGAATAGGGTCGGCACCGCGCCGAGCAGTTGCACCGCGAGACCGCCGAGCGACGGCCCGCCCAGCTGGGTGGCGGCGTGCGTGCCGGAATTGAGGCTGTTGCGGGCCTGGAGTTGCTCGGGCGGCACGATCTCGGGCAGGAAGGTCTGGTTGGCCACGTCGAACAGCACGTTGCCGAAGCTCACCACCAGCGCGACCACCACCAGCTGGGCGACGGTGAGCGTGCCGGACCACCAGGCGACCGGGACCGACGCGATGGCCAGGCCGCGGATCACGTCGAGGACGACCTGCATGCCGCGCAGCGGCACCCGTTGCACGATCACCCCGGCCGGGAGGCTGATCAGCAGGTACGCGAGGTAGCCGGCCGCGGTGATCAGGCCCATCTCGAAGGCGGTGGCGTCGAGCACGACCAGCGCGGTCAGGGGCAGCGCCACCCCGCCGACCGCGGAGCCGAGGTGGCTGGTCGTGCCGGCGATCCACCAGCGCCAGAACGCAGTAAGTTTCATAATGGAACTGACTATAGTGGTGGGCGTGAGAAGAGTCGACCTCGCCGACGCCGACTGCGGCATCGCACAATCCCTCGGCGTCCTGACCGACTGGTGGACCTTCCTGATCGTGCGTGACATCGCCGGCGGCGTGACCCGCTTCGACGGCCTGCAGCGCGGGCTCGGCATGAGCCGGCGGGCCCTGGCCGAACGGCTCGCCGCCCTCACCGAGCACGGCGTCCTCAAACGCCGCCGCTACACGGACCGGCCGCCCCGCTACGACTACCTGCTCACCGCCAAAGGCGAGGGCCTGCTGCCGGCGCTGATCGCCTTGCAGGAGTGGGGCGACCGGCACGTGCTCGGCGACGGTTCACTGACCGCCACCGCCTCCGCCGACTCGGCCGAGGCCCGCCGGGTGCATGCCCTCGTCGGGCGGCGGCTTCCGGCGCTCACCCTGGCCCGGCACGACGGTGTCACCGTGCCGCCGGCCGTCACTGACTCATGGACGGTCCTCTACTGTTTTCCCGGCGCCTTCGTCCCCGGATCCCAGGGCCTGCCGCCGTCGTGGTCCGACATTCCGGGGGCGCCCGGTTGCACGCTCGAATCCATGACGTACGCCCGGCACGCGCCCGATTTCACCGCGGCCGGTGCACAGGTCCACGGGGTCAGCACCCAGCGCCCGGACCAGCTGGCCGCGTTCGCCGCGCACGCCAGGCTGCCGTTCCCGCTGCTGTCCGACACCGACGGGCGGCTCACGTCGGCGTTGCTGCTGCCCACGTTCCGGGCCGCCGGAACCGACCGGCTCAAACGGGTCAGCCTGCTGCTGGACCCGGCGGCGACGATCCGGGCCGTCCAGTTCCCGGTGACCGACCCGGCCGGTTCGGTGACCGAGATGCTGCATCTGCTCCGCGAACAGACCACCCGCTGACCGAGATGCTCCACCTGGTCCGCGAACAGACCACCCGCTGACCGAGATGCTCCACCTGCTCCGCGAACAGACCACCCGGTGACCGCCACACCCCCTGCCTCGGCGGTCCCGGTCACCCCCGGAGAGCCGACCGCTCGCGCACCAACCCGCTACCCGAGTCGATCTTGCACGGATCGGCTCCTCGCCCGCGACGCCTCCCCCGGCTCAGCGTCTCGGCTTGGTGTCCGGGCTTGGCACTCCGGCTTCGCACCCCGGTTCGTCGCCCGTGGCTCGCCGCTTACCGCCGCGGATCTTGCATGATTCTTCACCCTCGCGCCGATCTTGCAGCCTTCTCCACGTCCCGACGGGAAGAAAGCTGCAAGGCCTCCCCGGCGCAGTAGACCTTGCACGACAAACCACACCCAGACGTGAAAAAATCTGCAAGATCGCCGCGAAGGTGGAGAACCATGCAAGATCCGCGGGCGGCGAGCGGCTGGCCGAGGCTGAGACCTATGCAAAACATGACATTTCGTCCGAGTGTCCCGGTCGCCTGCGTGACCGGTGCGACAGTCCGCAGGCCGGGCGCGAAGTCATCGCCCGGCAGAGCTCGGATACAGCGAAAGCCTTGAAGAAGCGTTCACGGCGGCCAAACAGGTGCAAGATCTACGTCAGGCAGACAGAAGGGCACAGAGGCTACGTTGAGCGGACAAGCACGTGCAAGATTCACGTTAAACAGACAAACCAGTGCAAGATCCACGTCGGGATGTGGACCTTGCATGATTTTGCACTCCAGGACGTGAAGAATCGTGCAAGGTCACTGCGGGCGGGCGCATTCGGGCAAGATGCCGCAACGGGCGGCCGCGCCCCGGGCAGGGGGTGCGGCCGCCCGCGTTCGGGGGCGGTCAGGCGCCGCTGAGGAGGGCCAGCAGGAGGTTGAGGAGTGCGGCGAGGACACCCGCGCTGGGCAGCGGGTTCAGCAGGCCGGCGATCGCGCAGAGCAGGTTGCCGAGCAGATTGCCGGGCGCCGACACCGCGTTGATCACCAGGTGCAGCTGGTTGAGGTCCACGACCAGGCCGAGCAGGTCCAGGTGCAGCGGGCCGAGCGTCAGGTCCAGGATCCGGCAGGTGGCCTGGGCGATCGCGGCGGGCGTGGTGATGCTCTGGTCGACGGTGCCGACCGTGGTTCCGGCCGAGTCGGTCAGCGTACCGGTCAGGGTGCCGGTGGCGACCAGGCTGCCGTTCTGGTCGGCGAAGCTGGTCGGGGTGAACGTTCCGGCGAAGGCGCCGGTCCCGCCGGACGCGTCGGTGAAGCTGCCGGTGACCGGGGCGCTGGGCACCGCGGCCGCCTGGGCTTTCGGTGCGGCGACGGCTGCCGTACCGGCGCCGGTGGTGGCCAGCCCTAACGCCACGATCAGCATCGCGACGAGCATCGAGAGTCGTTGCCGGTGTGTCATCGTTCCTCCCGCTTTCGCGTTGTCCGGTGTGGTTACCCCGATAAGCCTCGATGTCCGAACCGGGCTGTCCCAGTGAGTTGTGTCATCGGCTGGGGGTGAGTGGAGTCAGGGCGGATTCCTGACAGGAGTCACGTTTCACCGCAGCCAACCGGCGCTCTCCGCTACCCGGACGGCTTCGAGGCGGTTGCGGGCGCCGGTCTTGCGCAGGATCACCGACATGTAGTTGCGGACGGTTCCGGCGGTCAGGTGCAGCATCGCGGCCACCTCGGTGGACGGCACCCCGGAACCGGCCACCCGCAGCACGTCCGCCTCCCGCGCGGACAACGGGCTGGGACGGGCGGCGACCATGGCGACAGCCAGGCGCGGGTCGATGACACGTTCGCCGCGGGCGAGCCGCCGGATGGCGTGGACCAGTTCGTGCGGGGCGGCCTGGGTGCTGACCACACCGCGGACGTGGGCGTCCTCCAGTGCGCGGTGCAGGGTCGCCGAGGCGTCGGAGTCGGCCAGCACGAGCGTCGCGGAGCCGGCCCAGCCCGTACCCGAGCAATCGGTTTGGCCGGTGACCAAGCGACGGGCCTGGTCCGGGCCGAATCGGGCGACCAGGTCGAGGCCGGCGCCGGCCAGCAGGCCGGCGTTGACGACCGCGACGTCCGGATGCACCGCGCGGGCCATGTCGGGCGCCTTGTCGAGGCGGTCCAGTTCGGCGACCACGGTGAAGTCGTCCTCCAGGGACAGGGTCGCGGCCAGGGCACCGCGCAGCAGGTTCATGGGTTCGGCGAGCAGAATGCGGATCACGAAGGCCTCCCAGCCAGGGTCGGGAATGCCGGCGTCTCTTCGAAGGCCGGCCGGGTGGCGCGGCGCCTGGTCGGTTCACCGGCGCCGGCCCGATTCCGGACCGTGTGATCAGCTGGGAGGACTGCAATACCGGACGGACCGCCCGGTGGTGTTCGTCTGCTCGGGCGAGATGACTGTGGCGGAGTGGGTCTCCGGCCGCCATGACGAGGGGACGTCACCCATCGACGGCGCGTTGGCGCCGCCGGAGTCGCGTAGCTGGCCGCAACCCGCCGACTGGGTTCCCGGATGCGTCGGCTCGACCGGAGACCGCGGCACTGCAGGTGGGACGCGCAGCATGCTGCCGCTATGCCCGGGGGCCTCCATCCGGATGCCCGCAACGGAGGACCCCGTCGGAGGTCCGGCCTGCCATCCGCCTTGCGGCGCCGGTGGAGGACAGACGACCGCCGAGGGACGCTGCGCGCTCACTGATGACCGGCCGGAGATCGCACCCACGATGATCGGTGCCGGAAGCGGCCAGCCCTCCGCAAGACGGCTGACAACCGCCCCCGACATGATCGGTGCCGGAAGCAGCCGGCCCTCCGCCAGGTGGCCGACCACCGCCTCCACCACGCCTTTGGCCGGAAGCAACCAATCGTCCGTCACCTGACTGGTGACCGCGGGCATACGAGCCGGCCCGAGAGGCAGTGATGGCTTCCAGGGCGCTGAGGGCTGGACCGGAATCGCAGGCACGACAGCCGGTGCAGGACTCAGCGAGTGTGGCCCGGCCTTCGGCAACTGCACCGAGATCTGCCCGGCCTTCGGCGGCTGCACCGAGATCACCGGCACGACCGCCTGCACACGAGGTGACACGGCCTGCCGAATATCCGGCAGGCGGTCAACGCCCGCCGCCCGGACCGGCGGCGCGGCCGGAGAGGCCGGAGAGGCCGGAGAGGCCGGAGAGGCCGGAGAGGCCGGAGAGGCCGGAGAGGCCGGAGAGGCCGGAGAGGCCGGAGAGGCCGG